>DRBW01000021.1 GCA_011042705.1 Caldifarciminota bacterium | reverse complement strand
GGACGCAGCCTATATTGGTAAAACACTCGGCGACGACTGGATTTCCGCCCTGGGGGAGGATCTCTTCCTCCTCGGGCCTCTTTATGCAACTCCCCACTATGAGGAGTAAGGTGAGAAAAATGAAGGCTTTGATTCTCATCGATCAGTGGTTGAACAGGATCAGTTTCCGGGACAGCAGGGTTTCATTGCCCTTCTCTATAATGACAAAGTAAACGCCGGAATGCCCTTTCCCCGTGATCATCTCACCGAGATGGAGCCTGTTCGTGCCTTCCTTTCCGTGGAGCTGTTTCTTGAGGACTGGCCTTCCCGATACGTCGTAGATAGAGAGGTCAAGCAGGGCCGGATTGTCGAGCTCAAAGGCGATCGTGAGGTCACGCCCCCCTATTGACGCCGTTACTGGCTTTCTATCATTGCCCGCACCGGGGTTCTCCTCCACCGAGGTGGACACTCCAAAACTGATATCGTCGATGTACCACCCCTCGTCGACACCATATCCGTCAGAGGTGAAGTGGAAGCGCATTTTCAGGGGTGAGCCGGCGTATCCCGAGAGATCCAGGGTCTCCGCCTCCCATCCCTCGCTGGTTCCGGTCCAGGTTCCGTAGACCTCCCATCCGTGTCCGTTGTCGATCTCGAGATAGGCGAAATCAGCGTTCTCCTGTATCGCGTACCAATGATTGAAAGTCAGGAGGGCATCCCGTCCTATCAGGATGTAGTCGGGCATGTAAAGGGCGCAGTTGGCGTTGTTGTTGTAGACGTTCGATTCCTCTATTCCGTTGTACCAGCTGTGAGTGGGGGATACGCACCTCAACTCCGTGAGATGCCAGAAATCGGAGAAGCCTGCGTGCTGCCAGAACTGCTCTCCCGATTCACAGTCATCGAAAAAGCCTGCAGTGGAATCGATCAGGACGAGGAAACTGTCGGTGTAAGTGACGCCGTTGGGGAGCTCCATGTCGATGTTTATCCAGCCCATATATCCGTAGGGAGCGCTGCTTGAGATCTGAATGCTGAATGGAGTTGTGGGCTCGGTGCTGCCTCCTATAGGAATGGCTCCGTAGCTGGCGGAGGCCGTCGTCACAGTGAAGTACTCGTCATCGGTATAGATCGTCGCGTTGGCGCTCGTCGCATCTTCCCTCCCGGTGTTTTTCAATGCGACGTAGAGATCCACTTCCTCTCCGGGTTCCGGGAGATAGTCGCCATCGCCGCCGTTTAAGTCTTCCACCCTGAACCTGCTGAAGGCGAGGGCCGGGTTGGGATTGACCCACGCCCAGGCTGACTGATAGATCTCCCTGGTCCCGTCATTCTGAACGAAAACGACGACCTGGCAGTTACCGTCCTCCCAGGATGGCGAAAGGGTGAAGTAGGCTGTGTCAACTATAGTTTCACCGGCAGGGATGTCGACGGTTATTCCGTTGACGTCAGGGAAATAATCCCTCATCACGTAATTATGCTCCGTCTCCCCATTGGGTGCCGTGTATTCTATATCCGATTCCGTTATGCAGAAGCGGAGTTTCACGTTGTTATAGGGGGAGTCGTCTTCATTGTGGATGGTCGCCATGACAGAGCCTTCCCTTGACTGAGGGTTGTAGTCCACAACGAGGTCGATGGTGAGAGGGCTCGGCTCGTTCATCCTGTTCTGAATCATCATCTGCCAGGCGCTGTAATTGGACGTCCCGTCCACAATGCCGTCGAAGAAGCAGTGAGGCGTGTAAGTCACGTTGTAATACTGGATTCTCGCGGTATTTTCGCCTGTGTTTGCCTGGTAAAAGGGATCGCCCGAAGAGGGCCACCAGGCGTGGTATCTGATTACGACGAGCCTGTCCCCAAAATACTCCGCCAGGTAATCGAGCTGATTGTCGGCGGGAGGACAATATGGACAGCCCGTATTTGTGACCATCTCAGCGAGAACATACCGGTCCGCTGCCATCAGTCTGGCAGAGCTTATTGTCAACAAAATAACGACCATACCTAAAACTTTTCTCATAGAAAACCTCCTTTCAGTTGAATTTGGGTTTCTTTCCAGACGGCATTGACAGAAATTCAGGGGTTTCCGCTCGCTTCACTTTCTGCTTCGGAGGAATCCGAAGCGGTCCTGAACAGAGGAAGCAGGACTTCCTCGAGCTTCGATCGTTCTCTTGGATTGTAACCAACATGGTGGTATACGATTTCGCCATCCCGGTTCAGCACAAAAAGCGTGGGGAGCACCATGACTCTGTACAGAGTTTTTACCTTCTTATCGGGATCCATGAGTATGGGAAATTCCCACTTCCGGGAAGAGGCGAGGGGTTTAATTCGAGAAATTTTGTCGGGCGAATCCACTGTTATGGCGAGGACGTTCAGCCCGCTGTCTTTATAGGTGGTGTAAAGCTTCTGCAGCATATCGAGGGCTTTATCGCATGACTTACACCATGTCGCCCAGAAGTCTATTATGACCGGACCTCCGGACAGCACGCTGTCAAGGACGATTTCATTGCCTTTGAGGTCTTCGAGTGCGAAGGAGGGAGCTTTCTTGTGTTTTTCTGCCGCTAAAGGACCGACAAAAAGGACAACGGCGAGAAGCGCAAAAAGCCCATGACGGAAAATCATGGAGTGCATATTAAAGTTACAACGGCAGATTGTCAATGCAGAAATCTGTAATCAGTACAAAGTGAAATTCAGATTTGCCAAAATGCAGATATTGTCAGATTTCAATGAGGAAGCGTGAAAATCTGTCAGCCCGAGATCCGAAGCTCTGCGGAAAATTGATCACGGAGTGTGACTGGAGCTACACCTGTTTTGAGGGGCCCTTTTCGCAGCGGGACTGAACTCCCCGGACTTTGAACCCCTTTCTCACCAGGAGTGCAGCCGTTACCCCGCTGCCTTTTTGCAAAACGCCGTCTATATAAACACAGCGCAGTCCACAGGAGGGGCTGTCTTCCTTGAGGATGATTTCCTCCGGTTTTACGAGTTCGGCTATCCTCAGTACCTCCCGGGCGCCTTTCAGAAAATAAGGGGTCTTGTCCTCGCCCGTTTCGAGTCCGACCAGTCGGGCTCTGCCTTCCAGAACGTCGTTGCCATCCCCTCCCCTGAATTCCGCCGGTTCTCTCGGAGTGGACAGTCCGCCCAGTTGCTCGGGACACAGCGGTATGGCTAATCCCTTTCTTATCAGCTCTATGACCTCTGGATCTTCCGTGGCCCCGCCGTCATAACGGGTGTGCATTCCCGCGAGGCACGCGCTCACTATGTACCGTATCTTATCGGCCATGTCAGGACTTCCCCCTGAGCTCTTTCAGGGTGTTCAGCACTTCTTCGACATGTCCTTTTACCTTCACTTTGGGCCAGATCCTGGCGATCCTGCCCTCGGGATCGATGAGATGGGTGCTCCTCATAACTCCGTAGTACTCCCTTCCGTACATTTTCTTCAGCTGCCAGGCGCCGTAGGTTTCGAGGACCCTGTGTTCCTGATCGCTCAACAGCGTAACGCGCAGGTTTTTCTTCTCCCTGAAATTCCTGTGACTTTTGGGGGAATCGGGGCTAATGCCGAGAATCACAGCTCCCAGTTTCTCGAATTCTTCCAGTTTTTCGGTGAAATCCTGGGCCTCACGGGTGCATCCGCTCGTGTTGTCCTTTGGATAAAAGTAGAGAACAACCCATTTCCCCCGAAAGTTTCTGAGACATACCTCCCTTTCGTCCTGATCGGGAAGGCAGAAATCAGGAGCTTCCTTTCCCTCCGAGAGCATGGCCTCCTCCCTTTGGCTAAATTATAAAGGCACGGAGGAGCATCCAGAAGGCGGCGAGAACGAGGATAAAGGCGAGCAATTTCCGAATGGCTTTCTCCTGGACCCTCGCGTGCATGTGGGAGCCGATCTGGGAGCCTATCACGACGGTGAGGCCGAATATTGCCGCGAGTTTCGGGTCGATGCCCCCTCTCGCTAAGTGGCCTGTAAATCCAGTGAAAGAGGAGACAAGGACCAGAAAGGTATTGGTTCCTATGGCTATCCTGATCGGGACTCCGCCCAAAAGCACGCAGATGGGGACGATAAGTCCGCCGCCAGAGATCCCGACCATACCCGCCAGAAAGGCGGCAAAGGCCACGGGCAGAAATAAAAGGGGCAGATTCACCGTATATTCCTTTCCGTTGAGGTTTCTCCGCCATGTGAACTTTCCGCTTCCTGTGTTTTTGACTTCTTTTCCCAATAGGAGGAAATAAGCCGAGAGGAGAAGGGCGGCCGAAAAAGCTATTTTGAGGTACAGGGGTGGAATTCCGGCGGAGAAAAATCCTCCCATGAAGGCTGAGATCCCCACGACAACGGCGAGGGTAAGGGCCAGTTTCCAGTCTACGAGCCTGTTTTTGAAGGAATAAACAGCCACCATTGAAAGTCCCTGCACGAAGATCATGAAGAGGCTCAGGCCCGCAGCGTCAAAGTAGCTCAGGTCCAGAAAAGTGAGCATTATCGGAATGTAGAATTCGCCGCCGCCTTTTCCCAGGAGGGAAAAGGCGGCGGCAACCACGAAAACGAGAAAAGCTGTAACGATCAGGCTCAAAGCATGTCTCCTTTTTTGTCAAATTATTATACTGCCTTCAGGTGCATTCCAGATAATCGTGTTTTCCTCATTCCCCCGACAGCATCCAGGGTCCGGGAATCCACCGCCAGCCCCAGATGTATTCCAGTACGGTCCAGGCTGATAGCAGAAAGGCGACGGTATATCCCATTTTGCTCCTTTCAGAAACCGAAGAGATTGCTTTTTTCAAGAAGTACAGAGCCAGGAGAAGGAACAGAAGGGCAGAAGGGTACGTGGTGGTCGATTTTCTTCC
>DRBW01000125.1 GCA_011042705.1 Caldifarciminota bacterium | reverse complement strand
CTTTATTCCGGCCCTCTTCGCCGCTATCACTTTCTCCTTTATGCCGCCCACCGGCATGACTTTGCCCCGGAGCGTGATTTCCCCGGTCATGGCGAGTTCCGGATCAACGGCTTCCCCGGTAAGGAGGGATACCAGAGCCGTGAACATGGCGATTCCGGCCGATGGCCCGTCCTTGGGAATAGCTCCCGCCGGCACGTGTATATGTATGTCGTACTTCTCGAAAAATTTCGGGTCAATCCCGAGCTCATCTGCGAGGGATCTGACGAGAGACAGGGCTGCTTCCGCCGATTCCTTCATCACGTCGCCGAGCTGGCCCGTCAGGATGAGCCTCTTGCCACCGGGCATTTTCAGGGCCTCGATGAACAGAATGTCTCCTCCGGTGGGAGTCCACGCGAGTCCCGTGACGACGCCCGGTTCCCCCTTTCTCTCCTTGACTTCGGAGTAATATTGCGGAGGACCGAGGTATTTCTCGATGTCTTTCACGCCTATCCTGATTTTCTCCTTTTTCAGGTTTCCCATCGCATATTCCTTTGCGATCTTCCTCAGGACAGACGCTATGTTCCGCTCCAGGTTTCGCACTCCGGCCTCACGGGTGTATTCCCTGATTATCTTAAGAATCGCGGTATTGGTGAAGGATACGTCGAGTTCCTCCAGCCCGTTTTCCTTTATCTGTCGGGGTATAAGGTATCCCCTGGCGATGAAAAGCTTCTCCTCATCTATATAGCCGGGCAGCTCCAGGACCTCCATCCTGTCGAGGAGCGCCGGCGGTATGGTGGCCGTTATGTTGGCCGTTGCTATGAAGAGCACTTTTGATAGATCAAAGGGCACATCGAGATAATGGTCCACGAACTCTTTGTTCTGCTCGGGGTCCAGGACCTCCAGGAGAGCTGCCTGAGGATCACCCCTGAAGTCCATTCCCACCTTGTCTATCTCATCGAGCATGAAGACTGGGTTCTTTGAGCCTGCCTGCTTGATCCCCTGTATGATGCGGCCCGGCAGGGCTCCTATGTAAGTCCGCCTGTGCCCCCTGATCTCAGCCTCGTCCCTGATGCCCCCCAGGGACATCCTGACGAATTTCCTTCCCAGGGCCCTGGCGATGGACTTCCCGAGGGAGGTCTTGCCCACACCAGGCGGCCCCACGAAGCAGAGGATGGGACCCTTCGTGTCCTTTTTCAGTTTTCTCACCGCCAGGAATTCGAGGATGCGATCCCTGACCTTTTCGAGGTCGTAGTGGTCTTCCTTGAGGATGTTTTCTGCCCTCTTCAGGTCGAGGTTGTCCTCGGTCTCGACGCTCCAGGGGAGCTCCACAAGCCACTCGAGGTAGGTCCTGGAGACGGTGTATTCGGGAGAGCCCGGCGGTATCTTCGAAAACCTGTCTAATTCCTTGAGGGCAACCTTTTTCACCTCCTCGGGCATTCCCGCGGCCTCTATTTTCTCCCTGAGTTCGCTTATCTCGGCTTCCCTTTCGTCCTTGATCCCGAGCTCCCTCTGGATGGCCTTCAGCTGCTCGCGGAGGATGTATTCCCTCTGCCCTTTGTCGAGCTCCGATTTTACCTGTTGCTGGATTTTTGTGGACAGCTTGATGACTTCCAGCTCTCTGGAGAGAATGGGGAGGAGTTTCTTAAGCCTTTCCTCGGGGTCGAAGGCCTCGAGGATTTCCTGCTTTTCCTCGGTCTTGATGTTCATGTAAGAGGCGATGAAGTCGGCGAGCTTTCCGGCTTCTTTGATGTTGAGGGCGACGGTGATGAACTCGTCGGGCAGGTATGGTGAATTCTTGACTATCTCCTGGAACATGGAGAGTATGTTGTGTTTCAGTGCCTCTATCTCGACGCTCTCCTTTTCCTCTTCTTTTATCACGAGGACCTCGGCGACGAGGTAGGGTTCGGTTTTCGTGTATCTTATGATCTTCACCCTTTCAAGCCCCTGGACGAGAACCCTCATGTTGCCGTCGGGCGTTCGGAGCATCTTCAGGATCATGCAGGCGGTGCCGGCGCTATAGAGGTCATCGGGACCTGGGTTTTCGATGTCCTCCTTCTTCTGAGTGACCGCCGCGACTATCCGTTTCGATGCCAGGGCATCGTCGATGAGCTTCTGAGAGCTGGGAGTGGTCACGACGAGGGGCACCATCAAATTCGGGAATACCACCCCGCCCTTCAGGGGCAAAACCGGAACTTCCTTTGGTATCTCTACCTTGTTTTGAATGTCTTCGGCCATAGTTTACTCTTCTTCCTCGATTACCTCGATCTCAACGGATCTTTTTTTCTTTTTCGGTATTTTGATGACCAGAAGGCCATCGGCGTACCGGGTTTCTATGTTATCAACGTCTATCTCTTTTCCAACACAGAACTTCCTCTCGAAGGGCCCGAAGAATATCTCCACCGTGTGATATTTCCTCCCGGTCTCGGGATCCATATCCCTTCTGATACCCCGGACCGTGAGGTACTCGCCGCTGTACTCCACCCGGATATCTTCCCTTCTCGTCCCGGATAGAGAAAGCTGAATGACGATAAGTTCGTCGGTCTCGAAGACATTGGCCGGGGGCCTGTAGATCTTTGACACCAGGAGTCTGGGGCGGCCCGACTCGAAAAACTCGTATATATCCTCGAAGATATCCCAGAACTCCTTGTTCGGGTTAAACATGAAAAAACCTCCGTAACTCTGAAATGTATGGAAATTTTATTTCAAAGGGCCTCTCTTGTCAAAGAGAAAGAAGTCCTTATCTTCACATTTGCAGCAGTTCGTGGTGCGTTGGGCCTGGATGAGCCCTGTCCATGCGATTTTCCAGCCATTGAGGCCGGCAGAAGTTCATTGTCTTGACCCGCTTTTTGAGCGCCCATTATAATTTGGCAAAATAAAAAGGAGGAAGAGCTCTTATGAGGAAACTCTTGCTGGCTGGGGTTTTATTTTATTTGATCGGGTGTGCCACGAGCCCCCACAAGTCGAGCGTAAAGATCTATATAGAGCAGAAAAACGCCGAAAAAGCCATTCTTGAGGGTCAGAAATGGGTTGCCGATGAGCCTCAGAACCCTCAAGCTCATCTCTGGCTCGGCGTTGCCTATGTCCTCAAGAAGGATTACCAGAATGCTGCCGAGTCTTTTGTAAAGGCCTTCGAACTCGATCCCAATCTCAAGAACCCTCAGTTACTCGATAAAACTTTCACTGTTGGAGGAATAAAGCTTTTCACCGCCGACGGGGTTGCCACTACGCTGCAGAACGGAGGCACGCTCGCATCCAAGGAGGGGAAAAACGAAGAAGCCGTCAAATACCTGAGGACAGCCATAGAGCTTTTCCCGGATAAAGCACAGCTTTACCTTCTGCTCTCGGCGACTTATCAGAAGATGGGCGAAGATGACATGGCGAAGAAGGTCCTGGAGGAGGGAATCAGGAGGGCTCCGGATAACAAGGACCTCCGCTACTACTACGCCCTCATGCTCGTTTCTGAGAAGGACTATGACAGGGCCCTCGAGAATCTTAAGAGGGCTGTGGAGATCGATTCGACTTTTGGCAAGGCATACTACGAGATGGGGGTCATCTATTTCGAGAAAGGCGACAACGAGAAAGCTTTTGACCTCCTGAAGAAAGCCACAGCTCTTGAGCCTGACAACAAGGATGCCTGGTTCAGCCTCGGGGTTGTTTCTTTGAAGCTCAATAAGTTCGACGAGGCGCAGATGGCCTTTAAGAAGTACACCGAGCTGAATCCCGATGACGCACAGGGCTGGTTCTATCTCGGCGCCTCCTACTATGAGGGAGGCAAGTACGAGGAAGCACTTCAGGCCCTGGATAAGTCGGATCAGCTCAATCCTGGCGATCCCGATGTTTATAACTATAAGGGCCTCGTTTACAAAAAGATGGGGGACACGAAAAAGGCCCTGGAGATGTTCAGGAGGGCTTCGGAGCTCGAAAAGGGGAAGGGAAAGTGATGAAGAGGGATTATCTCTCCGTTGCTGACCTGACTCGCGAGGAGATCGAGCTGGTATTCAGGCTGTCCCTCGAGATGAAAGGGGAACTGAAGGAAGGAAAGGGGAAGCGGGAGGACCTTTCGGGCAGGCTCTTCGCCCTGATCTTCGAGAAACCGTCCCTGAGGACAAGGGTGACCTTCGAGGGCGGTATAAAACAGCTGGGCGGCGACACCATCTACCTGGCTCCCCAGGACATTCAGCTCGGGAAAAGGGAAGCCGTTAAGGACGTAGCCCGTAACCTGAACCGATGGGTCGACGGAGTGGTCGCCAGGGTTTTCAGTCACGATTCTCTGGTAGAGATGGCTGAGAACATGGATGTCCCCGTTATAAACGCCCTTTCCGATCTCGAGCATCCCTGTCAGGCACTCGCTGACTACCTCACGATCTTCGAGAAGGCCGGCCGCGTCGATGTGAACCTCGTCTTCGTCGGCGATGGGAACAACGTTGCAAATTCCCTCATGCTCCTCACGGCTATTCTCGGAGGCAATTTCACAATAGCCTGTCCGGAGGGCTATGAGCCCGCAGCCAGAATTATGGAGAGGGCAAGGGAGATAGCAAAGAAGACAGGAGCTTCCATAGAGATCGTTCGCTCGCCTCAGGAAGCTGTCAGGAAAGCCGATTTCATCTACACCGACGTCTGGGCATCCATGGGCCAGGAAGCCGAGGCAGAAATCAGAAACAGGATTTTCAGTCCCTATCAGGTCAATTCCGAGCTCCTTTCCCATGCCCCGTCGCACGCTCTCGTGATGCATTGTCTCCCCGCGCGGAGAGGCCTTGAGATAACCGACGAGGTGCTGGACGGAGAGCGTTCGATAGTTCTGGATCAGGCGGAGAACAGG
>DRBW01000058.1 GCA_011042705.1 Caldifarciminota bacterium | reverse complement strand
GCAGTGGAATCGGGCCAGGTTGCATATTCGGGCGACTTTCTCGGCTACGGGAATATGGTCATCATAGATCACGGAGGCTTCTTCTCCATTTACTCGGGCCTCGGGGAGATATTCGTCAGGGAGGGACAGGGCGTGACGAGGGGCAAACCGATAGGCAGGATTGCCGGGAAAAATTCCCCCCAGGGTCCGGTGCTCCACTTTGAGCTCCGGCTCGGCGGCAAACCTGTCAACCCACTGAAATACATCAGGTGGTAGGAGCTCAGGAGGTTATCCCCCTGTTATTCCTCAAGGAAACGGCAAACAGCCAGAGGGATCGCTTTCATTTTATCCTCTTCTCCCCGTTCAAAACCCTCTTTTTAACAGCTTGACAAAAAAGCGCATGTCGGATTATTCTATAAACGATGTTATCCCTGTTTAGTATAACATGTGACAAAATTTTATCGGGTGCCTGAAAAATTGAAGGAGCTGGAAAAAATGAACGACAGGTCCTACCTGGAACAGATGGTAAAACTCGGGATCTCAGAGACCGAAGCCAAAATATACCTGGCTCTCCTGGCGAAAAGGGAGCTGAGCGCCCGGGAAATACATGAACTCACCAATGTCCCGAGAACGAAGGTCTACGAGATCACCCAGAAGATGATCCTGAAAGGCATGTGTATAGCCAAGAAGATGGGCAGGAGGATGAAATTCCAGGCCGTGGAGCCGAAAAGGGCTTTCAGCAAGCTGGTCCTCGAGTATCAGAACGAGTTAGAAAACAGGAAAAAACTGGCTTCAAAACTGGGGGAGCTCCTTCTTCCCCTGTACGATCAGGGAATGAAGAACATCGATGTCTCGGAGTATATAGAGGTGATAACGGACCTACCCTCAATCCACGAGAGATATGTAAGTCTCCTTAAAAACACGAAATTTGAGCTCTTAGGCTTTGCAAAGCCTCCCTATGCTTTCGGAGGAAAAAAATCAAAGCTTGAGGAACAGGAGAACGCCGAGTTTGAGATTCTCACCAAAGGAGCTGAGGTCAAGGTCCTCTATGAATACGGATCGGTCCAGGACCTCGATTCGCTTCTCGAGCACATCAAAAAATGCGTACTCCGCGGCGAAAAAGCCCGCATCATCGAGAAGCTTCCCCTTAAAATGTACGTTTTCGACAGAAAATATGTGTTGATGGCCCTCGAGAACAAGAAAACCGAAAATTCCTCCCTGACAATGATAGTCGTCGAGCACCCGGGGCTCGGAAAAGCCACCTCCATTCTGTTCGACCACCTCTGGAGCAAGGCTAAAGACTACAGGGAGCTCGAAGTCCTGACGGGCAAGAGTCGCGAATACATGGACTATCTGTAGCAAACAAAACCGCTGGATTTTATCTCACGAAAATACCTGAGCGAAGATAAATGCCTCTGTACCTCCCCTTTCGTGGAGATTTTTAATGAGGCGATCCGGCCTGTTGACCGTCTCCGATGCAAAACTTTAAGCTATGAAAATGAGAAGGACTGCAATAGTTACCGGATCATCGAGGGGAATAGGTGCTGCAATAGCCCGAAGGATCGCCCGATCTGGATATGACGTGGTGATCACTTATGTCAGAGAAAGGGAGAAGGCCGAGGCGGTCAGGGCGGAGGTGGAAAAAGAAGGCGCGAAATCGATAGCCGTGAAATGCGACCTTCGATCCCCGGAAGAGATCGAGAACCTCGTGAAAAAGGCCTTCGGAGCTTTCGGCAGGATCGATGCTCTGGTCAACAATGCCGGCTACTCTTCCCACTTCAGCCTGACAGAACTGAGCCTGGAAGAGTGGGAACGATCGATCAAAGTAAACCTCACCGCTGCCTTTTACCTCACCAAGCTGGTGGCACCCTTCATGGTCGAGAGGAAGTGGGGCAGGATTGTAAACGTATCATCGCTGCGCGCGATGACCGGTTCGCCCCACGGGCCTCACTATGCAGCGGCAAAGGCGGGAATAATAGGACTCACGAGGTCCCTCGCCCTCATTCTCGGTCCTCACAACATCACCGTCAACGCCGTTGTCCCCGGATATACCTGGACGGACATGACCCGCTCATATCTGGAAGAAAAAGGAGAAGAGATCTACGGCAAAATCCCACTCCGGAGGGCAGCTCAGCCCGAAGAGGTGGCAGCACTGGTGAACTTTCTGCTCTCCGATGAAGCGAGCTACATCACGGGACAGGCGATTAACGTGAATGGCGGGATTTACATGGGATAAGTTCCCCAAAATAAAAATGGGGTGAGCGAGGGGACTTGAACCCCCAACCCTCGGATCCACAGTCCGATGCTCTGCCAGTTGAGCTACGCTCACCGCCAATACGCGCCTGGAGGGACTCGAACCCCCAACCAGCGGATTAGAAATCCGCTGCTCTATCCACTTGAGCTACAGGCGCATTATCTAACCTCGGGGCGGGCGGATTTGAACCGCCGACCCCCTGCTCCCAAGGCAGGTACGCTAACCAAGCTGCGCTACGCCCCGTTTTTGTTGTGCATTATATTAACCCAGTTGGGCATTTCTGTCAATTCCTCGGCATGCATCATCTAAAAGGTACTCAAAAAACAAACAATGAATCATCTGTTATGGTACACGAAGCTGGCATAAAAATATTGGAACCTCCTCTCTCTGGACATCAAAATATCAGACTAAAAGACCCAGAGAAAGGAGGTCCCAGAAATGAAAGGGAACCTTCCCATGAGTGTTAGAAAAATTATAACGGCAAAGATGGCGAAAGACTACAGGAAAAACGACAATCCGAAGGCAGAGCGTAAGAATTACACAGTGGTGAGGCGAACTGTCGGGTACTGAAGGCATGATAGGAGAGGTCTTCGACTTTCCTCAAATTCCAATTGGGCCTCAAACTGGGAGAGCGCTGCAGGGCATAATGCTTAAAAGGACACTCCGTCTTATGCTTATTTTGTCCCTTGATTCCCGGCGCTAAAAGCGCCTCTCGTGGCACAGACTTACGGCTACTGTCTCATCGGTTCAGCCTAATCCGCATATCGGCCCTACCAACGGAATACATCATGGTCAGGGTAAAAATCCTGATCGAAGCCCCGAGGGAAAATCTGAAACTGCCGATATTGACATAGCAACAGCATACAGGTAAAATAAAATGAGATTGGGGCGTGGTCTAATGGCAGGACACGGGATTTTGGATCCCGCGGTGGTGGTTCGAATCCACCCGCCCCAGAAAGGAGAAAGGCTTTATATGAAAAACCAGGAAAAGGAATTAGAGATAAACGCTGAGGAACTCGAGAAACACCTCGGGCTTCTGGCCAGTTATCTGTCGCTTCTCAAAGAGATACCCATAGCTGACGACAAGAGGTGGATCCTCGAAGCAATAGAGAAAGAGATAGAGCTCTTTTCCCATGCCCTTCTCCACAAGGACATCTCAGAGGAGCTCCTTCTCGAAAGGCCCATAAAGGTAACGGCCCTCGCCAAAGATGTGGTCAAACACCTCTCGAGGGACGCAGCAAGGAAAGGTGTTTTCCTGGAATTAAAGGCTGAGGAGGGAGTCAGTCCCGCCATTGGGTACCCGGTGGCGGTGAGACAGGCCCTCACCAATGCCATCGAAAATGCCGTCAAGCGCTCCGAAGAAGGTGAGCTCGTCAGCGTGATCATCGCACAGGTTGAAAACAGGGTAAAGCTGGAAGTCAGGGAAAACCTCGGCGACTCGTCTTTCGTGCTTTTCCTTCCCATAGTTCCCCAGGGACGTCGCCTCCTGCTCGACGTACTCAAGGAGGAAATAAGAAGGCGTAAAGACAACAGCGGGCTCGGCGCCATACTGGTTTCCCTCGAAAATTATTTTGAGATAAGGAATCTTTACGGGGACAAAAGGGTCAGCAAATACACCCGCAAGATAGAGGAACAGATCAGGAAAGTTCTCAGAAAGGACGACGAAGTTATAAGCGATGGGGAGGGCAAATTCCTGATACTTCTCGGGAGCGTTCCCGACGAATCCACCCTCGACAGGGTTGCCACCAGGATCCAGAGAGTCATGGATAAGATAGAAGAGGACGTCAACTCCGTTTTCAAACGGAGCTTCATGTTATTCACCGATCTCAAGGAGTTGACACCCGAGAGCCTGCTCAATTCCCTCGAGGAAAACCTGGAATAAGTCCAAAAGATGCAGAAGGCGGCAAATTGTAATTCCGTCTCAACTTAATGCTTTTATTTGCATAATTGCATAAAATAGGCGTTAAAAAAACCCGGGCTGCGACCTACTTTCCCACCTCCTCGCGGAGGCAGTATCATCGGCCCTGGCGGGCTTAACTTCCGTGTTCGGAATGGGAACGGGTGTGGCCCCGCCGGTATGGCAGCCCGGGAATTTTATTCATTTTGCCACTGTTTTTGCCTGAATCTCAACTGTTTTCGAATGAATCGTCAGCCAGCTGAGAAAATAGCTGACGAGGACATCCACGGGATCGTAATAAGTCAGAACCCTCATCTCCTTTACATTCTTCCCCCGGATCATCTTTGCCGTCGAATTATCTGTTACGGGCACCAAACCCCACAGAACATAAAACACCCTCTTCTTTGCAATGTAATTTACCTGAGACGCTTCCTTTGCCAGCTTAATATCTGCTCCCGCAGGAGCTTCCACTCTCACAGTGGCACAGGCAGTAATCATAAAAACCGCTATTATTAACGCTGCTACTACACCCTTCTTCATATCACAACTCCTTTTAATAAAAAAGGGATATGGTTGAGTAGGTGGTTAAGCCTCTCGGCCTATTAGTACGGCTCGGCTAAACGCATTGCTGCGCTTACACCTGCCGCCTATCAACCCGGTAGTCTTCCGGGGGCCT
>DRBW01000019.1 GCA_011042705.1 Caldifarciminota bacterium | reverse complement strand
GAGAGAGGGTGTCAGAAAAACTGGAAAAGATAACCCGGTTTGAGGCCCAGATGGAGTCCCCCTCTACATCGACGGTAAGGTGCAGCTCATAATCTATTACATCGAACTGATGGAGCGTATCGGGGGGAGGCAGATGCATCAATCTCTCCAGCCTCGCCTCGGCGAGACTCTTCCATCTTTCCAGTACGTCCCTTTCCGGAAAAGGACGTACACCGGCGAAGCCCTTCGGGGAAAGGAGAAAAACGCCGATTAACAGCAAGATCCCTCTGAACATGTGCTCTTCCTCCTTTTGGCTAATTTTACAGGAAGGGGAGGAACGATCAACTGTTCTGTCACGGGTCACAGTCCATTTCCCAGGAAGGCTCAGCAGGAGGAAGCCCTTCTGGCGATATTAACGAATAAAAACTTCAATTGACAAATCCCCGAAATTGACGATATAATAAGCCAACGTCAGAATGAGGAAATCAAAGCGGAGGTGAAAGTTGGAAATGTCACTGTCAAAGGAAGAAAAGGCGAAGATAATGGAACAGTGGGCGAGACATCCAGGCGATTCAGGCTCACCTGAGGTTCAGATCGCCATCCTCACGGCGAGGATAAAGCAGCTGACCGAGCACCTGAAGCGCCACAAAAAGGATGTACACTCAAGATATGGGCTGATCAAAATGGTGGGGAAAAGAAGGAGGCTCTTGAATTACCTGAGGCGGGTGGACTTCGGCAGGTACAGAGAAGTCGTAACCAAACTCGGGCTAAGGGGATAAAAACCCCTATGGGAAGCCTTCCGAGGAAAATAAGATGGTGAAAATAGCAGAACTGGAGGTGGGGGGGCGTACCCTTTATCTCGAAACAGGTAAGCTTGCAAAACAGGCCGATGCGTCTGTTTTCATCCGCTACGGCGACACTGCCCTCCTGGTAACGGCAGTTTCAAAACCTTCTTCGGAGAAAAGGGATTTCCTCCCTCTACTCGTCGAATACAGGGAACAGGCCTATGCTGCCGGCAAAATACCGGGGGGATTTTTCAAGAGAGAGGGCAAACCCAGGGAGAGGGAGATCCTTTACGGAAGGGCGATAGACAGGGCTCTGAGACCTCTTTTCCCCGAGGATATGACCGATGAGATACAGATAGTGGTCTACCTCCTTTCCTACGACATGGAAAACGAGGCAAACTTCCTCGGGATAATAGGTGCCTCGGCTGCCCTTCACATCTCGAACATCCCTTTCGAAGGTCCGGTGGCAGCTCTCAGGATAGGCAGGATAGACGGCCAGTACGTCATAAACCCGACAAATTCACAGATGGAAAAAAGCGAATTCGACCTCCTTCTGGCCGGGCACAATGACCTCGTCTCGATGGTGGAATTCGGCGGCAAGGAGATCGACGAGAAGACTATAATAGAGGCTATCGAGTTCGCGATGCCGGAGCTAAACAGATTGATCGAGTTCCAGGAGATGCTCAGAAACGAGGTGGGTCAGGAAAAGAGAGAACCCGGAAGGCTCGTCGTTCCCGATGAAGTCATGGCAGCCGTGGAGGCAAAAGCCAGGGACAACATAAGGGAGGCCCTCAACATACCTGAGAAGAAAACAAGGAACGAGGCACTGGACAACCTGAGGGAGAAGATAAAGGAGGAGCTGGCCGAAGAGTTCTCCGAGATGGAGCTCGAGATAGAAAAGGCCTTCTCGAAGATCGAGAAGGACGAAATGCGCAAACTCATTAAGAGCGGCAGGAGGGTCGACGGAAGGGGTTACGAGGACATAAGGCCCATAACTGCGGAAATCGGGCTTCTGCCAAGGCCTCACGGTTCGGCGCTCTTCACCCGCGGTGAAACCCAGGCGCTGGTGGTCACGACCCTGGGCACGGCGGAAGATGTACAGAGATTATCGGAGCTCGAGCTCGAGGAATCCAAGCGCTTCATGCTTCACTATAACTTTCATCCCTTCTCCACCGGAGAGGTTAAGCCCATCAGAGGGCCCTCCAGAAGGGAGATCGGCCATGGAGCCCTCGCCGAGAAGGCGCTCGCGCCGTTGATTCCTCCAGAGGAGGAATTTCCCTATACGATAAGGCTTGTGTCCGACATAATGGAGTCCAACGGCTCCACGTCGATGGCCACTGTATGCGGAGGCTCTCTTTCCCTGATGGACGCCGGTGTTCCCATCAAGACCTCCTGCGCCGGTATCTCCATCGGCCTCCTGAAGGACGGCGAGAACTACATCCTCCTCACCGACATTATCGGCGCCGAGGACCATTTCGGCGACATGGATTTCAAGGTGGCGGGCACTCGCCAGGGAGTAACGGCCATTCAGCTTGACCTCAAGATCCACGGACTTCCGATCGAGGTCGTCGCCCGCACCCTCGAGAGGGCAAAGAAGGCCCGTCATTACATCCTCGACATCATGGACACCATAATAAGCGAGCCGAGGAAAGAGCTCTCCCAGTATGCTCCCAAGGTTGGAGCCATCTGGATACCCCGCGAGAAGATAGGCGATGTGATCGGCCCCGGCGGTAGGGTCATCAGGAAAATACTGGAGGTCACCGGCACGAAGATCGACATAGACGATACCTCCGGAAAAGTCGTCATATCTGGAGAGACAAGGGAAGCTGTGGAAGAGGCCAAGAAGATGATCGAGGAGCTTGTTCAGGAAGTGGAGCTCGGAAAGGTCTACATGGGGAAAGTGGTCAAGATAGCTCCCTTTGGAGCCTTCGTGGAGATCCTCCCCGGCAAGGACGGCCTCGTCCACATCTCTGAGCTCGCCCCCAAGAGAGTCAATAAGGTTGAGGACATAGTCAAAGTCGGCGATAAGATCCTGGTGAAGGTCATAGACATCGACGAATCGGGAAAGATAAAGCTCTCCAGGAAAAAGGCCTTAGAGGGAGGGGTTAAGAAGGTCACCAAGGTAGATTGAGGTGACAGGCGCCTTCAGGATCCCGCTTTTCGACCTGAATTACGATAAGGAAGAAGAGGATGCCCTTCTCCGCGTCCTGCGTTCGCGCTGGATATCCCAGGGTCCGGAAACAGAAGCCTTTGAGAGGGACTTCGCCCGGTTCACGGGCAGCAAATACGCTGTCGCTGTCGCTAACGGAACGGCGGCGCTTCATCTCTCCTATCTGCTCGCTGGAATAGGACCCGGCGACGAGGTGATCGTCCCCTCCTTCACCTTCATAGCCACGGTCACTCCCCTGCTCTGGATCGGCGCCAGGCCCGTCTTTGCCGACATCGATTCCCTCAAAAACCTCAACATATCCCGGAGAACCGTCGAGCCTCTCGTGACGGAGAGGACCAAGGCAGTGGTATTCGTCCACTTCGCTGGTTTTACCGACGGAATCGAGGAATTAAGGGATTTCTGTTCGGGCGTGGGATGCGTCCTCATCGAGGACGCATCCCACGCCCACGGTTCCCGCGTAAAGGGAAAACATGCGGGAACTTTCGGCCTCCTGGGCGCTTTCAGCCTTTTCTCCAACAAAAACCTCGCCGTCGGCGAGGGAGGCATGATAATAACGGGGAATGAGGAAATTCACAGAAAGGCGAAACTCCTTCGTTCCCACGGAATGACACGGCTTGCCTGGGACAAGATAAGGGGCGGCGTCTCCGACTACGACGTGGTTGAACTCGGATTCAATTACAGGATGAACGAACTACAGGCCGCCCTCGGCAGGGTCCAGCTCCTAAAACTGGAAGCTGCCAACCGGAGAAGAAGGAAACTGGTTAAAATTTACAGGGAAGCGCTGAAAGACGTCGTCCTGATTCCCTTTGAGGATTACGAAAACTCGGCCAACTACATCTTTCCCATAATTCTTCCCGAGGGCGTCGAGAGGGAAAAGGCTGCCCTCTTCCTGCACGACAGGGGCATCCAGACCAGCCATCACTACAGGCCCGTACACCTAATGTCTCTCTTCCGGAAAACAATGGGAACGGGAGAGGGACTGCTCCCCGTCACCGAGGAGGCGGGAAGGAGGGAGCTGACCCTTCCCCTCTACCCCGGGATGAGGGAAGAAGACGTTCATTTCGTCGCAGAGAGCATCAGAGAATTTATCGGGAGGTGATCTCCATGCCCTTTATTCTCCTCCTTCTGCTCGTGGGCACGACGCCCATAGGCCAGCTTTTTTACGAGAAAACCAGGGAAAGCCTCGAGGGACCGCGGGGAGAGGCCTTCGAAAACAGACCCGAGCCGCCCCCGCCCTTTCTCAAATTTGAGGAAGCGAAAAAAATCGTCCTCCCCGAACCTTTCGCCGTCGATATGACCCTTTTCGAAGCCCTTCTCGAGAGAAGGTCGAGGAGGAGCTACAGCCGGGACTCCCTCGATCTCAGGGAGCTGTCAAACCTCCTCTTCGCAGGCCAGGGGATAACCGAAAGGAGAAAAAAATTCGCGCTGAGAGCATCCCCGTCGGCAGGAGCCCTTTATCCCATAGAGCTTTTTATCGCCGTGAACAGGGTCAGGGGACTGAAGCCGGGCCTCTATCATTATTCCCCGGAAGACCACTCGATCGAGTACCTGAGGAGAGACGGAAATCTCTGGGACAGGCTCTACAGGGCTTCACTGTGGCAGAGATGGGTTTACGATGCCGCCGCTGTCATAATCGTGGCCGCCGTCGTCGACAGGACGAGGGCGAAGTACGGCGAGAGGGGCTGGCGCTATGTTCTCATGGAAGCCGGACACACGAGCCAGAACCTCTACCTCATGGCCACAGCATTGGGCCTCGGCACCGTTGCGGTGGGAGCCTTTGCCGATGATGAGGTCTCGGAAATACTGAAGGTTCCCGGAACTTATCCCCTCTATCTGCAGCCCGTCGGCAAGGTCTCCCGTTGAATTTCATTGCCTCAGGATACCCGCGTTCGGACAGCCT
>DRBW01000068.1 GCA_011042705.1 Caldifarciminota bacterium | reverse complement strand
TCTATCCCGAGCTCAGTCCGCACTTTCTCCAGAAAGTAACTGGCGAGAAGGGGAATGTCGTCTCTCCTTTCCCTGAGCGGCGGAAGTTCTATGAGAACACCTTTCAGCCTGTAGTAGAGGTCTTCCCTGAACCTTCCCTCTCTTACCTCGTCCTCGAGCCTCCTGTTGGTAGCGGCGAGAAAACGCACATCCACTTTTCTTGACTCGCGGCTTCCGAGAGGTGTGATTATCTTGTCCTCGAGAAACCTGAGAAGCTTTGCCTGTACCGTGGGGCCGGCCTCGGCGACCTCGTCGAGGAAAATCGTCCCGCCGTCGGCCACCTCAAACCAGCCCTTCCTGTCCTCGTAAGCATCGGTAAAGGCGCCCTTTTTGAACCCAAAGAGCTCGCTCTCGAGAATCGACGTGGGTATGTTGGCGCAATTCACCGGAACGAAGGGCTTGGACGATCTCCTGCTCTTCCTGTGGATGTAGCGAGCGATCAGTTCCTTGCCGGTGCCCGTCTCTCCATAAATGAGAACCGGAAGCGGCAGATCGCTGATCTTCTCGATGAAAGCGAGTATATCGAGCATCTCCGGGTTTCTCGTGACTATGTACCTGTTCTCCGAGGGAATGACTATGCTCACAGTACGTCCTTCATTTCTCGAAAGGGGCTGGGTTCTGAACAGGTACTCGAGAAGATCGGAAAAGTGGAGCGCACCGAGGATATCCTCCTTGCTGAGGGGCCTTCCGTTGCCCTTTATGTAGAGAAATCCGTTTCCCGTCGCAGTTCTGAAGCGAACCCTGAGGTCGTTCCCCCTCGAGGAAAACCTCACGTTTCTGCCCTCTGCCATCAGGGCGTCGAACTCGGAAAGGATGGGAGTGAGATCCTCTCTGTCAACATTGTAAGCAGCTTCTACCTTTATCTCCCCGGGAACGTCGCTGAAGGCGATGAGCCCGCTCACAGCATCGAGCTCGCGGACGAAGTTCTCAAGAAGCAGCTTAACTTTCACCTCATCCCGTTCGATCCGGTCTTTCCGAAAAAAATAGTTAAACTCCTTCGACGCAACGGCTACAAGAGCTGCATCGATCTGATCGCGCAGTTCATTGGATCTGGCTATGTATTCCTCATCGCCGAATTTGCTGAAGGTCTCCTCCGCTCTTTCGAGCTCCCTGAAAGCCTCGGCATATTTTTTCTGAGCTCCATAGGCCGTGGCGAGGGCGTAGGCCGCTCTTGCTTTCCAGTATTCTGACCCGGAAAGCTCAAAGGCCCTCAGTGCCATGGCGGCAAAAGTGTCAGCCCTGGAATCTCTGTTCTTCGCAGCTATCACAGCTATATCCAGCAGCGTGACCGCCTTTTCGAACTCATTGCCCATGGACTCGAAGAGGTCGCTGACCCGCCTCAGAACCTTGACGGCCTTCTCCCTGTTGCCCCTTTTGAGCTCCACATGTCCGAGTGCTCTCAGCGCCGCAGCCCTTTCATACCCGTCGCCCATCTCATCGGAGATCTCTATGGATTCCCTGAGACAATCGGCAGCCTTCTCCAGCTCCCCCAAGACCAGATATGCCTCGCCCAGCCACCTTTTCGCCTGATTTACGATCTCACTCCGCGGAGCTATCCGCTCACCTATCTCCAGAGACTTTCTGAAGTGGTGCAGGGCGTTTTCGGCTTCGCCCTTCTTCAACTTCAGGATGCCGACGAGCTCATGGAACAGGGCTTCAGCCCTCGGATCACCCGATTCTACGAGGACTTTCTGTACTTCCGAAAGCCCCCTTCCGGCCCTCTCGAGCTCGTGCTTTTGCAGATGGAGAAAGACCTCTGTGAAAGTCAGCTGCATCTTCTCGTGGGAGTTAGCGCCGTGAGTTTCGTAGCTTCTGCCGGCGAGTTCGATGAGCTCCTCCGCTCTCCTGAAGTGCCCGAGTTTGATGAGTATGACGGCCTGATTACCGTAAAGAGGCCCGAGAAAGGTATCAAGGCCGTGTTTCTTCGCATAATCGGCTGCCTTTTCGAGAAATTCAAGAGCTCTCGAGAACCGGGAGACGTCCTTCATGGCTTTGGCGAGCCTGTTGTAGCAACTGACGACGCCATCGTGCTCACCTATGCGCCGGAAGGCCGCTATGGCATCGATCAAAAAGTCCTCGGCGTCGCCGAGCTTGCCCTTCTTGAGAAGCGCATCTCCCACGAGCATCGAGATGAGAGCATGGGTCCGGTTGATCTGACGGTCCTTCAGGATTTCCAGAAGCTCCTTTCCCTTTTCGATCGCCTCATCGTATTTCCCGAACCGGATGAGATATCTCAGCAGGAAGACCCCCGTCTCCGTTCTGAGCTCCAGATCCCGGAGCTCCTCAAAGTAACTACTCAGAATCTCGAGCTCCTCCCGCAGCTCCGAAGACCTGTCCCTTGCCAGCAGTATCCTGGCCCTCATAAGCTCCAGCCGGACCTTAACATCCGGGCTTTTCGCCCTGGCTATTTCCCTCCTGCACAATTCCAGCGCCTCTTCGTATCGCCTGCTCCTGTAAAGTTCCATGATCTCTTCCATAATCCACCTCCGGGGGTCTTTCATCACCACAGCTCGAATCCCAGGATCTCCAGCAGGATCATCAGGTCATCGATAACCGTCCTGTTCTCAGACTCATTTCCGGGGATATAGAGCTCGTCGGGGAGAGAATCGCCGTGAACGGGGGCCGAGTTGAGGCGAAGGAAAGGATCGGCGTCGGTCCAGGGATCTATCCTCTTGCGCTCATAGGAGACAGATGGATCGGCGAGCAATACGAAGGGCAGAAGGAGGAAAAGCAGCACAAATTTATTCCACTTCATCTCAGACCTCCTTTTGTGAATTGCCCTCAATTCTCTGAGGAGCGGTTGGACATTCCTGAGGAAACATCGGTGGCCGGAGGCAGGAGCTGATCCGCGCGGAAACGAGGGACAGCGGCTTTCATCATTTTGACCTTTTTTACATCGTGCATCATCTCAAATTCACCTCCTTCAGGGTCAGCTCCCTCCTCCCTCTCGCGGCAGGGTAGATCTGGCGGTAACTATACTGACGGGATTCCGTCTCCTCCATATACACCTCCTTCGGGGTTTTTATTTACCAGGGGTAAAGACAGATCTATACCTATCTCACCTCCCTTCCTGACCTTTTTGGGAAATTGGGCTGGAACTGATCTTTCCGGTATGTGATTTAAGCCTATACAATCACCCATTGAGAATCCCGCCTTAAGCTCATAACTAACTGCACCACATTGAAATGTCAAGTGATCGAGAGATCGCAGCTTTTTATGCGATTTTGAGGAACTTTATTCTTGAAAAATTCCTCATCTGAAGTTGCGGGTATCTGCGGAGACCTTTAAAATGAAGGGCGAAATGAGCTACCTATTGATATATGCGCTGATTCTGAGTAGTTTTAGTATAGAGGCCGGCAAGATGATCATAAAAAGGATCGATGGAAAGAGAATAACGGTGATGAAAGAGGGCGTCAGTGTCCACATAAAGGACATAACGGCCGAAGCTCCGGAGGGATATTATTACGAAGAGGAAAAATTTGGGGTCCTCACTGGCGGTTCAAGGTTAAGGGGAAAGGACTATACCGTCATCTCCGATTCCATCGTGTATTTCGAGAAGGATTCGACCCTCCTTATTGTCGGGAATGCCCGCTACGAGGATTCCTCCAGGATCGCGATCTGCGAGGAGTTCAGGCTGAGGGGCGATACTGTATGGGCCGAAGGAGAGCTCAGGCTCGAGCTCAAGGGGAGAAATACCTATCTTCAGGCCGACGGCGGCATCTTCTATATCGACGAGAAAAAGGCGTTATTCACCGAGGAGCCCCGTGTGTTCCTCGAAGAAGAGGATACTCTGAGGCTCATCGCCGATACCGTATTAACCCTCTCTGACACGCTGCATGCTGTGGGCAACGTCAGGATTCACGGGAAGTCCCTCGAGGGCATGAGCAGAACCCTGATCTACATCTCCGATTCAACAGAAAGGGCGATTCTTTACGAAGAGGCAACAGTGATAGCGGAAGGGGACACGGTTCGGGGCGATTCCATCCTGCTCGAGATCGACGGTGGAAAATTAAACAGCCTGGACGCCTTCGGGAACGCAGAACTCCGGAGGAAAAAAGATGGCGAATTCGGAATAAGCGCCGAGCACATACGTGCGACCATCTCACAGGGCAAGCTGGATTACCTGACTGCCTGGGGGGTGAGGGAAGGAGTCTATAGGGAGGAGGAAAGTGGAGGTTCTGAGAACTGAAAAGCTAATAAAGATCTACGGAGGAAAGCGGGCTGTAGACGAGGTTTCGCTGGAGATAACGCCCGGCGAGATAGTGGGCCTCCTCGGGCCCAACGGGGCCGGAAAGACCACCACCTTTTACATGATAATGGGCGCCGTCAAACCCGACGGCGGCGATGTTTATCTGGGCGATAGAAGGCTTACAGGCCTCCCCATGTACAGAAGGGCAAGGATGGGAATAAGTTATCTCCCTCAGGAGCCCTCCATCTTCAGGAAGCTAAGCGTGTTTGATAACGTGTATTCCGTGGCCGAAATGCGGGGGATGGAAAGGGAAAAAGCCGAAGAGGAAGCGAGGAAGGTGTTAGAGCTCATGGGGATATGGCACCTCAGGGGGAGAAAAGCTGCGCTCCTTTCGGGTGGCGAGAGAAGAAGGGTTGAGATAGCGAGAAGCCTGATCCTTAAACCGAAGTTCCTGCTCCTCGACGAGCCCTTTACCGGCATAGATCCCAAGACCAGATCTGAGATACAGGATATCGTGAAGGGCTTGAAAAAGATGGGGATAGGTGTCCTGATAACCGACCATAACGTTAGGGAGACATTGGAAATCACCGATAGAGCCTATATAATT
>DRBW01000049.1 GCA_011042705.1 Caldifarciminota bacterium | reverse complement strand
GGATTCCGCGTGGCCAATGTTCCCGTGGTGAGGGACCTCCCGCTTCCGCCCCAGATCTATGAAACTGACCGCAGGAAAATCGTGGGGCTCAAAATCCGTCCCGAGAGGCTCATGGCCATAAGACGGGCCAGGGCGGAGAGGCTCGGGATGCCCCGGGATGCCGACTATGTGGACCTCGACGAAATACGGAGGGAGATAGAGTACAGCCTGGACCTCTTCAGAAAGATGGGCATAAGGGTCATTGACGTGACCTCCAGATCCATAGAGGAATCGGCTACTCTCATTATGGAGACCATAGGCCTCCGCAAAGAGAAATAATTTTTAGGGGTCAGGCCGTGCAGGTTGCACGGCCTGACCCCAGGTAATCAATTGCAGCTCAAAGAGTTGCAGCACGACCCCTCGTGCGTGTCTCCCACTCCCCGAATCCTTTATAGGACAATGGATTGAGGCGATCTCGTCGAAACCCTGCTTTTGTTGTGGCGCAATAGATGCAGGGTCGTACTCCCGTTTAATCTGACCCCAAAAATTTATGCGCACAGTTAAATATTTTTCAAGTTTTTGAGCTTCAAAAGGTTTTTATGGTGTCGGGTCGTGCAACCTGCACGATCCGACACCATTAGTCCATAGAAGCTTGAAGCGTGGGCTTCGATGAAGGATAATATCCGGGATGGATAAATTTCTCATAAAAGGTGGGGTCAGGTTAAAGGGTGAAGTCAAGGTCAGCGGTGCGAAAAATGCCGTTCTCCCTATAATGGCTGCTTCCCTTCTCGTCGAAGGTGAGGTAAGGCTTCTCAACGTTCCCGATGTCATGGATGTCTTCACGATGGCGGAACTGCTCAGATTGCTCGGCGCCAGGGCTGAACGGGTGGAAAAGGGCCTGTGGGTGCTGGACACGTCTGATCTCACCTCCAGCACGGCTCCCTACGAGATCGTCAGGAAGATGAGGGCCTCTATCTACGTGCTGGGACCTCTCCTCGCCAGAATGGGAAAGGCCTCCGTCTCCCTGCCCGGAGGTTGTGCCTTCGGCCCCAGGCCTGTGGACTTTCACATTTCCGGCCTCGAAGCCATGGGCGCTTCCATCAAGCTCGAGCACGGTTACATCAACGCCAGGGTTAAGAAACTCAAAGGTGTCGAGATCGCCTTTGACAGGAAGTCGGTGGGGGCCACGGCCCATCTGTTGATGACCGCCACTTTCGCCGAAGGAGAGACCCTTATCGCCAATGCAGCCAAGGAGCCAGAAATAGTTGCTCTGGCCGATTTCCTGAAGCTGTGCGGCGCCGATATAGAGGGCGAAGGCACCGACGAGATAATCGTGAGGGGTGGAAAAGCCCTTCGTTCGCCGGGTGAATACCGGATCATACCCGACAGGATAGAGGCTGGAACCTACGCCGTGGCCGCCTTCATGACCGGAGGCAAAGTCAGGATCAGGGAGGCCTGCCTCGACCACATAAGGACGGTTATCGACAGGCTGAGACAGGCGGGAGCGACGGTGGAAGAGGAGGACAGGACCATCACCGTGTCGAACGGCGGAAAGATTTTGCCCCTTACAATCCACACCTCGCCCTATCCCGGATTCCCCACCGACATGCAGGCGCAGTTTATGGCCATGCTCACGGTGGCCGATGGCACGAGCATTATCAAAGAGGGGATTTATCCAGATCGTTTCAGACACGCCTTCGAGCTTCAGAGAATGGGCGCCGACATAAAGGTCGAGGGCGACACCGCTGTCATAAAGGGGGTGAAACACCTGACGGGGGCGCCGGTCATGGCCTCTGACCTCAGGGCGTCCGCCGCCCTTGTGCTGGCGGGCCTCATCGCCAGGGGGGAGACTCTGATCGACAGGATCTACCACCTGGACAGGGGCTATGAGGATTTCGAGAAAAAGCTCTCGAGCCTGGGAGCCGATATCAGGAGGATTCGGGATTAGCCGTGCCCTTGATGAAATTTTCCAGCATGCCCTCCAGATTTTCTATTCTGCCGAGGATTTCATCGGCCGTTTCCTGCAGCTGGGCCTCGAAATAACCCCTTAAAGCTGATATCTCCTCTGACTGTAGATCGTGAAGCTGTGCTTTTAGCTTTTCGACTTCCCGGCTCAGATTGTCGACCTTCATCGCGTCTACGAGGAGCAGAATGATCATCCACAGGACCGAGAAGGCGATAATCAGTGCCAGGAGAGGTATTTCCGCTCTCCCGAAAAGCAGGTTGACGTCGAATCTCGCCAGGGCGAGGTCACCGTTGATCATGAGGAAAATGCCTCCGATGATCACGTACAGGATAATCCATGCGAATGAAAACCTCATCTTTCCCTCCGTTTTTTTATAAGGATAACCTCGCGGGCGAAAATTTCCAAGCTTAAGTTCAGGTTTCTTGTGAGGGAGGATTCGAGGGTGTAAAATGTAAAAAAGCAGTTCAAAGGGGGATAAAATGATGGAAGCTTCCGATAAGCCATCCTGTCCAGTTTGCGGGAGGAAGGATCAGGTTATTCCGATTGTCTACGGAGAACCATCACCCGAAGATATGGAGAGAGCCGAGAGGGGAGAGATAATGCTGGCAGGGGTCCTCAGGTATGCCGATGCTCCCACCCATTATTGCAGGCGGTGTGCCCATTTTTTCGGCAAGGTAAAAACGGAGAGCAATAAATAGAGCGACTTCTTGTTAGGGATAGCAGCTGGAAGTATAATGTAAGCATCACTCAAGGGGAGGTCTGGGAAAATGATATCCTGGTTGATTTCGCTTCAGTTGCTTTCTATCCCCGGAAAGACGGTTTTCACAGACGGGAGGATCCCCGATGTAAGGGGAATAGAACTCGCCACGACGTATGAAGAGCCCCTTCAACTGGAATTGAGCCCCCAGGAGGGCCTGAAGGACACTTACGAGTGGGTTCTCTGCGACACTTTGAACCTTGCTCTCCATTTGCCTCAACAGGAACGGGCGGCCTTTTCCGTCGGTCGCGGGGACCAGATCAACATGACATATATGCCCGATTCCGGGCTGGTCACTCTCGCCGTTGAAGCTCTCGACGTTGCTCCTCAGTGGGTGAGAGATGAACTTTTCGATAACTTTCAGAGGCTCGATTCCACCTATCAGGAAATCTATGCTCAGATGATCATAGACCCGCCTGAGGAGAGGTTCAGGGATGAAATTGCTTTTACGGTGGCCCACGTCAGTCCGGAGATCCTTCAGGATTCGACCTTTGATCCCCAGTTGTTACTTGTCAATGCGGAGTTTCTCTACAGAAACGACGATTCGCTGGATTTCGTCGACATAGTCGATTATGACGGCCCGGGGGACGATTATTATTCGACGGTGTGCTACAGGGTTCAGGTGGAGGGCGACACAGTGGAGAGGGAATTGGAGCCCTATTACTATTACTTCTACATCGTTCATCCCCAGCTTTCCGACGAGTCACCCCGCATGGACGAATACGTTTACAACAAATTCTGGCGCGAATACCTTCTGTATGAGGCCGATTCAGGATATCCCCTTCTCATGGAGAAAATCAGAAGCGCCAGGCTGCTCTGGGTTGTCACCGACACCCCTCAGGTACTGCCGGGCGGAAGGGAATTTGATTCGACCCAGACAGCCCTTGATATAATAGGGAACTGGGCTTCGAGGACGGTTCCCGAGCCAGCATCGGGCAACAGGCCGATTCAGCCCAATGTCATAGCACACGAACACAACGGGAACTGCGGTGAGCTCCAGGATCTGCTGGCAGCCGCCTGCAGGGCCTGTCTGATACCGACGACCTCGGTCTTCACGCTGGCAGAGGATCACGTCTGGAACGAATTCTACGACGAGGGATGGCATGAGTATCAGGTGGATCTCGGATTCGGCGCTACCCACATAAACGACCCGCGAACGGCCTATGATCACGACCACGGCGGGGGCAAAGAGGTCTCTTCAGTCATGGAATGGAGGTCCGACGGACTGGTGAGAACTGTCACGGGGCATTATTCCAGCACCTGCTCTCTCTTCGTCAAAGTTGAGGACCTCAGGGGTCTGCCTGTGGACGGTGCCAGGATACTTCTCTATAGCGAGGGGTGGTACGGGGGTTATGATGTATCCTGCTGGGGGTTCACCGACGAGCTGGGCAGGGCATATTTCGAGCTCGGAAACCTGAGGAATTTCTATTTTCACATAAATTCACCCCTCGGCGACTACCCCTCAGATCCTTCGGGGATAATTCAGATCATTTCCTATAGTCAGACGGGCGGGCATTACTATAAGACCGTGGCACTGCCCTACTTTGCCGCCTTTCCTGTCTACGAACCGCAGGAAGAAAGCGGATTTCCGCTATATAAGGTTAAAATCGATGTTGACCTCCGATATGAGATACTCCACGGCTACGCCCGCGCCAGGAGAAACACCGGTGATGAGGGGTTTTATCACACTTACTGCGAGAAAGTCGACGACGTCGGCTCCGTATATCTCTTTGTGATGGATTCGACGAATTACTCCTTGTACACCGGAGGGCTACCCTTCAGGGCTCTGGTAGCTTCTAAAATCACGGATGACACGGTAATAGATGTCAGACTAAGACCCTCTGGCAGCAGTTATTTCGTCGTGATCTCGAACGAGGAGAACCTCACGACCTCCGTCGGCCTGAACCTTGGGCTTTCCCTTTACCGGAACAAGCTCACGGAGGTCGCAGAAGTACGCGGGGATTCGAGGATCCCGGAGCTATCCATCAGCCCCCTTTTCTCGCGGGGGAAGGCGACAATTCGGTTGTCCTGTGGGGAGGGCTCCCGGCTCTCTCTTGATCTCTATGACGTTTCGGGCAGGAAGCTGTCAACTATTCTTGACGGACAAATGGACGGCGGAGACCACAGGATTCC
>DRBW01000210.1 GCA_011042705.1 Caldifarciminota bacterium | reverse complement strand
TCTTCGGGCTCTTTCCCGGTTATGTCGTCGACGTAACGGACTCGATCCTGAGGGAGTTCGGCTATCTCGGCGTTCCACACACTCCGGCCAAGCTCCTCAGCGGATTGGGCACATTCAACGGACTCGCCGTCGGCATAACGATGGGAGCCGCCTTTGTCATCGCTTTTCTCGTGCACGCCATTTTCTCCAGATCCAGGAAGGTGAGCGAGCTCAACAATTACACGGCGGGCGAGATCGCGGAAGGAGTCTCCATGCATTATGTGGCCGATTTCTACAAGTTCATCGAGAGAGAACTTTACGGCTTCCTCAAGCTCAGGGTTGAGGCGCTGTTCAACTGGATAGCAGAGGGAATCGGGGGACTGGGCGAGGTTCTGAGGAGAATTTATGCCGGCGATATCCAGGCCTATCTCGTCTACCTCGTTGTCTTCCTCGGTTTCCTCTTTACCCTTTACAGAGGAGTGTTGAGATGGTGATACTGGAATTTTTTCTCGTGCTTATAGGAATCACGGCCCTCGGCCTCCTCTACGGAGGAATTGCCAGAAAGTGGTCGGCGAGAATTCAGAGGAGGTACGGGCCGCCCTTCTACCAGAACTTCCTGGACGTCTTCAAGCTCCTGGGAAAGAAGAACACGAAGAGCCACGGCGTGATGTTCGCTCTGGGTCCCGTCATAGCCTTCACCGGAATCACCTTGTCCCTTTTCTTCCTTCCCCTCGGGAATTCGAGACCTCTCCTTTCTTTCGAAGGCGACATATTCGTGCTCTTTTACCTCCTGGTAATAGCGCCGCTGGGAATGGCTCTGGGGGCCGGCGAGGCGGCCAACCCGAATGCCACCATCGGCATCGCCAGGGGACTCACCCTTATGCTGGGGTACGAGCTCATATTTTTCCTCTCGGCCCTCGCCGTTATGATGAAGTTCAACACCGCTTCTCTCTGGAAGATCGTCGAGCTCCAGGGTACTTTCCCGGACTGGAACCTCTTCCCCTTCTTCCTCTCGGCCTTCGCAGGCCTGATCGCGCTGCAGGGAATGATGGGAGAGAAACCCTTTGACCTGACAGTGGCTCCTCACGAGATCGCCTCGGGCCCCATGGTCGAGTACAACGGGAAGTATCTCGGGTTGTTGCAGCTTTACCACGCCATAGCTATTGTTGTGGAGACCGGGCTCTTCGTTAACCTCTTTCTCGGCGGAGGAAGCATTCTCACTTTTATCCTCAAGACCTTCTTCGTGTTCATGCTGGCTGTCACCGTTGACAACATCATGCCCAGGTTCAGAATAGGCCAGGCCGTCAAGTTTTACTGGAAATATCCGCTGATCATATCCCTTCTCGGGATTCTGGTCGTTTTCATATGGAGGTGAGAGAAATGGGCCTTTTCAGGTGGTCGCAGTCGAGATCTTTGTGGATGATGCACTTCTGCACGGGGTGCGGCGCCGTGGAGATGCCCCCGACCATGACTTCGAGATACGACATGGAGAGGTTCGGGATCATCCCCATGGCGACCCCGCGGCAGGCTGACATCCTCCTCATAACGGGATATCTCACCGTAAAGACCTTGAAGAGGGTGGTGAGGAGCTACGAGCAGATGGCCGATCCGAAGTACGTCATAGGTTTCGGCTCCTGCACCATAAACGGTGGGATGTACTGGGATTCCTACAACACTATAAAACAGCTTGACCTCTACATTCCCGTCGATCTCTACATCGCCGGTTGTATGCCCCGCCCCGATTCGATCATAGATGCCTTTGTGAAGCTCAGGGAGATGATAGCGAAGGGCGAAGCCAACGGCTGGATAAGATACAGGGAGAACCTGGAGTGGTACAGGGCGAATCAGGCGAAGGTCTTTAACGTCGAGAAATGGAGCGCGATCGAGCCATGAACGGGGAAATGGAAATCCTGGAAAAGGTAAAAAGAGCCTTCGGAGACAGAATAGAGACTGCCCCGAAAAGGGAGAGGCAGGCGGAGATCAGGGTACCCCTCGAGCTGCTTCATCCACTTATAGGGTATCTGAAGGCTCAGGGTTTCGGCCACCTCGCGACGATATCCTGCGTTGACTGGATAGAGGAGGGCGAGTTCGAGCTGGTCTATCACCTGTGGTCCTATGAGAGGAGGTTTCACCTCCTCGTCAAGACGAGGATAGACCGCGAAAATCCCACAGTGGAGACGATAATCCCGATTTTCCGCATCGCCGAGACTTACGAGAGAGAACTCCACGAGATGTTTGGAATAGATTTCCCGGGGAATCCCAACCTCACTCCCTTCCTGTTGGAGGACTGGGATGGCCCGCCGCCCATGAGGCGTGACTTTGACACCAGGAAATACGTGGAGGAAAAATACGGGATGGTCGACCTGACGAAAGAGCTATGGGAGAGGCAAGAACCGATACTGGAGGGAGAAAATGGAGAGGATTGAGCACTTCGAGTACTTCATAGGACCTCAGCATCCCGGCGTGACCGGCAATATGTCCTATCACCTATGGGCTCGTGGAGACGAGATCATCAAAATGGTTTCTTCGGTGGGATACCTGCACAGGGGCTTTGAGAAACTGATGGAATACAGGCTCTGGATCCAGAATGTGCCCATGGTCCCTCGAATCTGCGTGCCGGAGCCCGATGTGAACGAGACCCTTTACGCTATGGGCGTAGAAAGGCTCGCCGGGCTCGAGGTTCCCGAAAGGGCTCAGTACATAAGGGTTCTCGTGCTGGAGCTCGCGAGGCTTGCGGCCTATCTTTTCTATTTCGGAGGCGTCGCCGGAGCCCTCGGCCTCTATACCATTCCTCAGTGGGCGACAGGTGACAGGGACTACATCCTGGACCTCTTCGAGGAGTTGACGGGAGGAAGGGTTTATCACATCTATATCACTCCCGGCGGCGTGAGGAGGGACCTGCCGCCCGGCTTCAGGGAGAAGGTGAAGAAGGTCCTGAAACATCTCAGGGAGAGGCTCTCTGACTACGACAGGCTCTTTTTCGACAACGCCCTCTTCATCAAGAGAACGAAGGGCGTCGCCGTTATGACGAAAGAATACGCCCTGGAAATGGGGGTCACCGGTCCCAACCTCAGGGCTACGGGATTCCGATATGACGTCAGGCGCGGCGATCCCTACCTGGTTTACCCGAAGCTGGAGTTTGACATACCTGTTACGGGCGACGGCGACAACTACTCCAGGATCATGCAGAGGCGGCTTGAGTTCGAGGAGAGCATCAGGATAATCGAACAGGTGCTGGACATGATGCCCGAAGGCCCCGTAATAACGAAACTGCCCAATCCCTTCCGCTGGAAAATAGAGAAGAACGACGTCTATGTGCGGGTCGAGTCATCCAAGGGCGAATTCGGCTATTACATAGTCTCCGACGGCAGCGAGAAACCGAGGAGAATCCACGTCCGCGGGCCGAGCTACACCCACGGGATACAGGTCGCCCAGGAAATGGCAGTAGGCCTCAGGATAGCGGACGTCCCCGTGTTTCTCTTCAGCTTGGATATCTGCCCGCCTGACATTGAGAGGTGAGGAAAATGGGAATAGGACTTAAGAACCTTTTGAATCCCCTCGACGCGGTTAAATATCTCTTCAAGAAGCCCCACACTATCCGGCTCCCCTATGAGCCCAAGGTCATAGCCAACAGGTACAGGGGCATTCACGTCAACGATTGGGATCTGTGTGTGGGATGCGGCAACTGCGCCAGAATCTGCACCTGTCAGGCTATCACCATGGTCCCCGTTGAGGGAATAGAGCCGAAACCCGGAAGCACGAATCTCAGGCCCAAAGTCGACTATGGAAAATGCAGTTTTTGCGGTCAATGTGTCGACGTCTGTCCCACGGGATCCCTCAAGCTCTCGAAGAATTTCAATCTCGTCTCCCCGAACAGGGAAGATTACGTCTTCATTCCGTCAAAGGAATGGGATTCTGGCCCGGGCACGGGCTGGGAATCGGACCTCGAGTATTCCATCCTGAACTTCGAAAGGGTGGAGATGCCCGAGAGGCCGCCCGAGGAGAGAAGGAAGGACTTCGAACCCGTAATACTGGGCTTCTCCGAGGAACAGGCCGTGGTGGAGGGCATGAGGTGTCTCGGCTGTGCCCTCTGCATGGATGGGTGTCCCACCAGGATGTTCATACCGCAGTATATAGAGGCGATCACCGACGGCGATTACGAGAAGTCGCTCAAGATCTTCTACGTGAACAATCCCCTGCCTGAGATCTGTGGCACGGTCTGTACACACCGCTGTGAGGATGCCTGCGTCTATTCGAAGAGGGGTCAGCCCGTGCAGATCAGGTACCTCAAGGGCTTCGGAGCCTCCAGGATAGATGACAGGGCGAAAGTTCTGGGCAAGAAGATAGGCACTAAGAGGGGAAGAGTTGCCGTGATCGGCGCCGGCCCAGCCGGATTCACGGTCAGCTATTACCTGAGGAGAGAAGGATTCGATGTGACGATCTTCGAGGCGCTCCCCGTTCCAGGCGGAATGATGAGGGTGGGAATCCCACGCTACAGGCTCTCACAGAAAATACTGGACAGGGAAATAGGATTTATCACCTCGCTCGGCGTTGAGATAAAGTACAACACGAGGATCGGCAGGGACATAAAGCTGAGCCAGCTCCTCAAGGAGTTCGACGCCGTCTTCCTCGGGGTGGGCTTCCATCGGGGCATCAAGATGGGCATCCCGGGCGAAGATGGCGAGGGAGTCATGCAGGCCGTAGATTTCCTCCGGAAGGTGAACCTCGGCGAGGAGGTGAAAATCGGAAAGCGGGTCCTGGTTGTCGGAGGCGGCGACGTTGCCATGGACGCAACGAGGACTCCCCTCAGGCTGGGCGCCGAGGAGGTGATCCTCTCCTACAGGAGGCGCGAGGTCGACATGCC
>DRBW01000013.1 GCA_011042705.1 Caldifarciminota bacterium | reverse complement strand
GTTTCTGGGTCAACGCCGGCAAGGGATACTACAGATGGGAAAAGGGCTACTGGGGAAACGACTACCCCATTTATGTTTTCGCTCGCAAGATAAATGGGGGAGGGCAGCTGGAGATATCCATCGGAAGGAGGATGAGTTTCAGGCTTTCCGGCGACTTCTGGATTCAATACGATATGGACGGCGATGTGAACAACATAGTGGTGGCGATGCGCCCCTGGATACAGATAGCCCTTAACAAAAATGTCCTCCTCAAGATGTACGGCGAGGCGAATTCTACCGGAGCGGCCTTTCGCGATCAGCACGTGTTTTCCAGGAGGGCTGCTTTTCTACTCTCCTACAATTTCGCCCCCAAAAGCTGGATTTACATCGGTTTCAATGATTTTGAGGAGAGGTCGAGCGACGAATTCACTCCCATCGAGAGAAGGGGTATAGCGAAAATAAAGTATCTCCTCTATTTTTAGGGGAGTTTGACTCAAGCGTTATAAGCTCTTGTTTTCTTGACACTTTGATGCACACATCGTAAAATTAGGCAGTTTTTAAAAGGAAAGAAATGAGCGAGATAAAATTACTGTCGGGAATTGCCTCGAGAAAATTGATGGAAGACATAGCGAGGTATCTCGAGGTCGTGCCCGCTGAGTCCATCGTTTCCAGATTCAGCGATGGAGAGATAAGGGTACAGATCCTTGAAAATGTGCGGGGCGATGACGTGTTCATCGTTCAATCCACACAGCCACCCGCAGATAATCTCATGGAGCTCCTTCTTCTGATAGATGCTGCGAGAAGGGCCTCCGCCTCCCGCGTGACTGCAGTTATACCATATTTCGGATACGCGAGACAGGACAGAAAAGATCAGCCCAGGGTGCCCATCTCTTCCAAGCTCGTGGCGAACCTCATCGAAAGGGCAGGCGCCGACAGGGTGCTGACCGTGGATCTGCACGCCGATCAGATACAGGGATTTTTCGATATACCTGTGGATAATCTATATGCCACGCCCATTTTCAAGGAGTACTTCGGGCATCTCGACCCCGAAAGGTACGTGATCGTCTCGCCCGACATCGGGAGCATCAAGAGGGCGAGACACATAGCCAACAAGCTCGGTAATCTGCCCATCGCCCTGGTCGACAAGAGGAGACCATCGCCGAATCGCGCCGAAGTGATAAACATAGTGGGAGATGTGAGCGGCAAGGACCTTCTCATCGTGGACGACATAATCGACACCGGATCGACGCTCTGCGAGGCAGCAAAGGCCCTCAAGGACAAGGGAGCCAATCTCATACGGGCTGCAGCCACCCACGGGCTTTTCTCGGGAAATGCGGGTGAGAAGATAGATCAGGCGCCGATAGACGAAGTCGTTATCACCGACACCCTGACGGTCGAGGAGGGGAAAAAGCCCGGCAAATTGAAAATATTGGGCATTGCTAATCTTCTCGGGGAGGCGATAAGGAGGATCCACGAGGAGCGCTCTGTGAGTTCCCTGTTTATTTAATGGACACCGAATTAATTCGTGTAAAATCCTGAAAAAGGAGGAGTTTGTTATGAATTTTGAGTTGAAACTCGAAAAGAGAACCGAGAAGGGAAAGTCAGCCAATCGAAAGTTGAGGAGGGAGGGCTATCTTCCCGCCATTATGTACGGCCACGGAGAGGAACCCCAGTTGGTGAAGGTCAAGAGGGTCGATTTTGACAGGCTTTTCAAAGCCACGAAGGGGGAGAGCGTCGTTCTGCAGCTTAAGCTGGGGCGAAGCAAGAAGCTTTCCATTATAAAAGAAGTGGCGAGACATCCTGTCACCGGGGAGCCGCTTCACGTTGACTTCCATATTTTACACAAGGGAGAAGCTGTGGAGGTGGCTGTCCCCGTCCTTCTCGTCGGAACGCCCAGGGGTATCAAACTCGGCGGGATACTTGAGCATATACTCAGAGAGGTCACGGTCAAAGCCAAGCCGAGCGATATACCTCCCCATATCGAAATTGATGTTTCAGAATTGGGCATAGGTGATTCGATCCACGTCAAGGACATCAAACTGGAAGGCGTCGAGATTCTTGAGGACCCCGAGGAGACCATAGTGACAGTTCTCGCACCTCGTAAGGCCGTCGAGGAAGTTGCCGCGCCTGCCGCCGAGGAAGAGGTTGAGGCAGAGGCCGAGGAAGAAGAGGCCGGGGAGGCTGGCGAGGAAGCCGAGAAGTAGGACCATAAGGGTCGCCTTTGGAAAGGCTATTTTTAATAGGCCTGGGGAATCCGGATAAACTGTATTTTGAAACGCGCCACAACGTCGGATGGATGTTTATTGACTTCGTTTCGAGGGAAAGAGGTATCCCCCTGAAAGCTGGCAGGGGCGAGTACCTCATAGGAGAAAAGGAGGGAATTTATCTGGTCAAGCCTCTGACCTACATGAACCTCTCTGGTATAGCCGTCAGGCAGGTAGTAGAGAGATACCGCATAGAGGACCTGAAGGAGCTCGTGATAGTCCATGACGATGCTGACATGGATTTCGGTAAACTCAGGATGAGGCTCAAGGGAGGTTCGGGAGGACATAAGGGGATCGAATCGGTCATCTATCATTTGATGACCGATGAATTTCCAAGGCTGAAGATCGGCATAGGCAGGGGCGAGGGTCAGGACCTCAGGGATTACGTTCTGTCGCCTTTCGGCGAGGAAGAGAAGCAAGCTCTGCCCTCCATTTTCTCAAAGGCCCTTAAGGGAATGTTGATGTACAGGGAGAAGGGGCCCGAGGCGGCTATGAATTTTATCAACAGTGAGACTTAAAGGAGGTTGATATGGCCTGGTATGCATTTGGAGCAGCCCTTTTAGCCGTTTTATATTCGATCCTGGTGGCGAGATATGTGATCAGGAAAAGCCCGGGAACGGAAGAGATGAAAAGCATTTCCGATTACATTCACGAGGGAGCTATGGCTTTTTTGAAAAGGGAATACCGAACCATATCCTGGTTCATCGCCTTCGTTATTCTCCTTCTGCTTGTGGGTTTGAGCCTGCAGAGGGGATTTACCTACGCCCTTTTGACGGTTATCTCGTACGTAGTGGGAGCTTTCCTCTCGCTCTCGGCCGGTTACTTCGGCATGCAGATCTCTACCAGAGCCAATTCACGGACGGCCGATGCCGCCCGGAGGAGCTTTGCTGAGGCGTTAAACGTGGCTTTTTTCGGCGGATCAGTCATGGGGATGCTCGTGGTGGGCCTCGGCCTCCTGGGTCTGTCGATTCTCTACATAATAATGCTCAAGGTCACCGGTGACCTCGTAATGGCGGCCTCTGTTCTGTCGGGATTTTCTATGGGAGCTTCGTCGGTCGCCCTTTTCGCAAGGGTCGGTGGCGGGATATACACGAAGGCTGCTGACGTGGGGGCAGATCTCGTGGGTAAAGTGGAGGTAGGGATACCCGAAGACGACCCGAGAAATCCCGCCGTCATAGCGGATAACGTGGGCGACAATGTGGGGGACTGCGCAGGCATGGGGGCTGACCTCTACGAGTCCTATGTGGGCTCTGTTCTCTCCGGAATCGTGATAGCCTCGGCCATGGGCGATGTCCGCGGGATTTCCCTGGCTTTTCTTCTCGTTGCTATCGGTATAGTCACGTCGCTTCTCGGTGTTATCTTTATAAAGGGAGCGAAGAGCAATCCCCAGGGTGCTCTCTTCAGGACCACCGTGGCTGCTGCCGTGCTTTTCGCGATCGGCGCCTTCATAGCTGTGCGCCTTATCTTCGGCGATATCAGGCTTTACTGGGCTATCCTCGGAGGTCTCATCAGCGGACTTGTTATCGGATATGTTGCCCTTTATGCATCCACCGGCAGAAGGATAGAGGAGATAGCCGAGGCATCGACGACAGGTGTCGCCACCAACATCATAACCGGCATTTCCGTCGGAATGATGAGCACCGTTTTGCCTCTCGTCGCGATTGCAGGAGCTATCGTTGTGGCTTTCTGGGCCGGAGGTTTTTACGGTGTGGCCCTCGCCGGCATAGGGATGCTCTCCATAACCGGGATCACCGTTTCGGTGGATGCCTATGGACCCATAGCCGACAATGCCGGCGGCATAGCCGAGATGGCAGGGCTGCCACCTGAAGTCAGGGAGGTCACCGACTCCCTCGATGCAGCGGGCAACACAACGGCGGCGATAGGTAAGGGGTTCGCTATCGGATCGGCTGCTCTTACGGCTCTGGCGTTGTTTTCGGCTTACACCCAGGTCGCGGGTATCAGGGTTCTCGATCTGCTCAACGCTAAGGTGATCGCCGGCCTGTTCGTTGGGGGAGCGATGCCCTTTTTCTTCTCCGCATCGGTCATGAAGGCTGTCGGAAGGACAGCTTTTCACGTGGTCGAAGAGGTGAGAAGGCAGTTTCGGGAGATCAAAGGACTCCTCGAAGGCAAGGCAAAAGCCGATTATGCCAGGACCGTCGACATAACTACACGCGGCGCACTTAAGGAGATGATCATCCCAGGGCTCGTTGCCTTTTTTACCCCAATTATCATCGGGAGTATCTTCGGACTCAGCACCCTCGGTGGTTTTCTGGCAGGTTCTCTCATTGTAGGAGTTCCGCTGGCGATATTCATGGCTAACTCGGGGGCTGCCTGGGATAACGCGAAGAAGTATATCGAGGCTGGCAATCTCGGGGGCAAAGGTTCCAAGGCTCACAAGGCCGCCGTGGAGGGAGATACGGTAGGCGATCCCTTCAAGGACACTGCGGGCCCCTCCCTCAACATCCTGCTGAAGCTGATGGCGATCGTGTCGCTGGTCTTCGCGCCTTTCATGAAGTTCATATACAACCTGATCTTCTGAGTTGCGGATTCGTGCGGCAGGCATTATCATAAGCCCTCAGGCCTCTGCGTGAGACAGAGGCCCCCTTGTTGAG
>DRBW01000145.1 GCA_011042705.1 Caldifarciminota bacterium | reverse complement strand
CTTCCTCACGAGAACCCTTACGTCGAATCCCCTGTCTATCAGGACTCTGACCAGATGGCTCCCTATAAAACCTGTTGCTCCGGTGACAAGCGCTCTCATCCGAAGGAGTTTAAAACAGCCCCTCGGAGGGTGTCAAGGTTTGGAGCGGGCAATGCGCGCGGAGGTACTTCTCCCGGCAAAACATCACAGATCCATGCTGCCACTGTCATCAACCTGACCCTTTACACCGCCGCGTTTAAAGGCCAGCGGGCACTGTTCTCACATCCCCACCATCAAAACGTCTATCAGGTTATAAAGCCAGAGGGCGAAACAAAAGGCCAGCGATGCATTCCTCAACCTGTAATAATCCCGGTAACTCCTGTACTTCTCCTCTATCCTGTTGGGGTCATATTCCCTGAGGTACTCCCGGTGCGCCCTGTCCGTTTTCCAGGTCAGATAAGCCGTTCCTGCAATTCCGGAAACGGCGAGAAAGCTGTAAAGGAGTCCCCTCCGTTTTTTGCCGAGATAGCGCTGCCCAAGGCCGGGCAGAAGAACAGAGCGGTAGAAGGCTTTCTTCCGCATTTTTTCCTTTTCCCTCAACATCAGAAGTTGCCTCTTCAGGCGTTCGAGTTCCGTAAGTTCCCTTTCGCTCTCGAGCTGCTCCCGTGCCCGCTTAAAAATCTCGAGGATGTAAGGAGGGGTCGCAGCGGGATCGAGCCTGTAAGCTGGAGAAATCAGAAGCAGGTCACGGAACAGGGATAGGGCGCCGGAGCTGTCGCCGGTAACCGCACGGGCAAAAGCGCCATATTTCAGAGCGACGATCTTTTCGGAAGTGCCGATGTCCCCACCCAGTAGAGAATCGGTCAGCAGGATAACCTCATCGTACCTGGCGGAATAAAAAAGGGAATCAAGTTGTCCCTCGAGGGATGCGAAAAGATAGATCAGGGCAAGTAAAGCCATTTCATGACCCTCTCGGTTTGCCCGGATCTCACAAGAGCCAGGTAGATCCCCGCTTTTAACCGCAGCTCATCGAAACGAAAGGAATTGTCAATTCTCAGGTTCCTCAAAAGCCTTCCCTCAGAAGAGTAAAGTTCGATCTCCACGGGGGAAGACACGACGATAAGGTCACCGCGGCCGATGGGATTTGGAGCCCTCACGACAGAATCGATGTCAACGACCTCCCCCGGTTCGTTCACATCTATGCAGACGGAGTATCTCTCCACATAGGGAACTGCTACCTTTTCTCCGTCTTCATAGGTATATCCCCCGAAAACAAAGATTGAATCGGCCAGATCGGCGCTCATCAGGCCCGCCCTTGAATAAAACATGGAAGATGCCAGAAACCAGGTGCCGTCCAAAATGCTGAAAAGCACAGAGGAAGTCACCTGCCCGTTTACCTCACCTCCGATGACCATGAGGGTATCACCGTGAATGATGGAAACGTGGTAGGCACGGGGTTCTGGAAGCTCAAAGTAGCCGCTCCACGTCTGTTCGGCTGGATCGAATCTCTCCACCGAACTCAGATAGTCATACCAGAGGCCGCCTGTGAGGTAAATTGAGGTATCGGAACCCTGTTGACTCAGGGCCGAGCCGAAATAGCTTCTTTCCACATTCAAATCGAAGGAGTCCACCGAAAAATCGTTGAGATCGACTATATAACCCCGGGGGATATAGATGGAATCGACGAGTCCTCCGAAAATATAGACTTTCTCGCCGACAAGCTGAGCTTCCATGCCATACATTTTCATCGGAAGCTCAAAGGGAGCGAAGCAGAAGCTGTCCACTTCCGGAGAATATATGAGAACCTTTGAAGTCGCCGAATCCATCGCAGTCCTTCCCCCCATAATGTAGATCTGTCCGCCGAAGGAGACCACTGCGAAGTCCCTGAGGGGGTAAGGAAGGGGATGCCTCTCCTGCCAGGACCCGTCCTGGGCACTGAAAAATTGAACGACATCGCTAGGCCCTGCTTCGTCCTCCCCACCGACGAGCAAAACTCCGCCTTCCACCGGCACAGCCCTTCCTCCCCAGCGGGGATCTGGCATAGTACCGATGACCTGCCAGCTGAACTGCGCTGTCAACAACAACAGGAAAATCGACCCGCTCATTTTATCCTCCCACTTTGATTGTGCAAATCAAATGCCAACCTCACCGTATCGCCGGCCGCGATCCTGACCCTCCTGAAAACCCTCCCATATCGTGGATTTCTCACTTCTATCCTGTGGGTTCCCTCTCTCAGGGGGAGCGGCGCGGGAAGGGGCAGCTGCCCCATCATGCTGTCGTCGACGAAGAGTTCGCCCCAGGGGCGGCAGCTCACCAGAAGATAACCCATGCTGGAGGTGAGATCCACATCCACTTTCAGGGTCTCGCCCCCCGTTGCGACTACGTGGGTGTCTTCCCTCATCAGGAAGGGATTCGTGAAAGTAAGGAGATGTTCTCCGGACGACACATCGAGGGTTATAGGAGGAGGCACAGAGCCAACCCTGACCGAGTCGAGCAGAACCTCTGCCCATGGTCTGGCGTTGACGAAGATGAAGGAAGCCTTCGCCATCTCTCCCTCCTCCTCCACTGCGGTATCTGCAGGCTCCTCCGCCCCGCCCTCTAATGCCTTCTTCGTAGAGGGAATGGCCTGAGCAGATCTCCGGGAAATGGATCCTGTATGAGCCTCAAGATAGAGGGTATCCCTGGATTCAGGGCTCTCGGCCTCGCCGATCCCCTGGATCTCCGTCGTATCCGCGACAGTGGCTCGTGCTTCGCGCTGCCTTTCGTTCCCTCGAAAATAAAATACCAGCGCGAGAGAGAAGAAAAGGAATAAAGCCGCGTACAGGACAGATAGGGGCACACCCCTCCTTCTTTTCGGCGATAAAAGGGCCAGAGCCTCAAAGGCATCACGGGGCCTTTCTTTGGGATCCTTCCGCAGAAGCCTCATGACGAGGTTCTCGAGATCGGGAGGAACGTCCTTCCTGAGCCTGGATGGACGTGGAGGATCGGTCTCAAGGACGGCTCTGAGGACCTCCGAGATGTTCTCTCCGCCGAAAGCCCTGCGCCCCGTCAGTATTTCGTAAAGGGTGGCGCCCAGCGAAAAAAGGTCGGATGCGGGAGACTCCTCGCCACCCCTGAAAAGCTCGGGCGCCGTGTATTCCGGCGTTCCAACGAATTCCCCATCGAGGGTGATAGGCGTCCTGTTCAGGGGTTTGGCGAGCCCGAAGTCCACCAGTTTGACCGTGCCGTCCTCGAGGACCATCACGTTTGAAGGTTTTATATCCCGGTGAAGCACACCACGGGAATGCAGATAGGCGAGGAGATTCAGGAGCTCCAGGGCGATCTTCCTCACCTCACTGAAATCGAGAGGTCCCCTTTCATCGAGGATTTCTCTCAGGTTTTTCCCCTTCAGGTATTCCTGCACTATGAAAATTTTTCCGTCCTCCTCCCCGTACTCGATCACCCTGACGACCCCGGGATGTTCGAGTTCCTGGAGGACCCTGGCTTCCCTGAGAAACCTCTCCCTGAGCCGTTCGTCCTGCAGCAGATAGGGATGAAGGACTTTGATGAGGTACTTCCGCCTGCTTCCCGGGATAACTCCCACGTAACTCGTGGCTATCGACCCTATCGAAATCCTGGCTTCTATTTTGTATCGGCCTATGTTATCCATCAGAAACCCCATCTCTTCAGCTTGTACTGCAGCCCACGAGTGGTTATCCCGAGGATCTCGGCGGCCTTCGTCTTATTGCCTCCCACCATCTTTAACACCTCCCGCACGTACTCTTTCTCCATATCTTCGAGCGTCTTCAGCCTCCTTCCGCCCGATCCGACCTCGAGGAAAAAACTGATGTCCTCGGCCTTTATGTATTCCCCTCTTGCCGAGATAACCGCCCTCAGGATCACGTTCTCCAGTTGCCTTATGTTGCCAGGCCAGTCATACTCTATCAGCCTGTCCAGAGCTTCCTTTTCAATCCCCTGTACCCGCTTATTTTCGGACCGGCTGAACTTCCTGATGAGATAATTCGTCAGGATAGGGATATCCTCTTTCCTATCGGCGAGAGCGGGCAGATCTATCCTCAAAACGGAAATACGAAAGTAGAGGTCCTCCCTGAATTTACCCTCTTTGACCATCTTCTCGAGATCCCTGTTGGTAGCTGCTATTATCCTTGTCCTCACCTTCCTGACCCTGTTATCCCCTATCCTTCTGAACTCACCGTCCTGAAGGAAACGGAGCAATTTAACCTGAAGCGGAAGGGGCAGCTCTCCGATCTCATCGAGAAACAGCACGCCTTCCTTTGCCTCCTCTATCAGGCCCTTCTTATCGGCCGTTGCACCGGTAAAAGCACCCCTTTTGTACCCGAAGAGCTCCGATTCCAGAAGATCAGAGGGTATGGCTCCACAGTTCTGGGGAACGAATTTTCCGGCATAATTTCCCCTTTTGTGTATGTACCTCGCCAGCAACTCCTTCCCGGACCCACTCGGCCCTGTGAGCAAAATCGGCGCCCTGGAAGAGGCATAGAGATCGGCAAGCTCCACGGCCCTTTTGATAAGTGGACTTCTGCCTATTATCTTTATGTCTCCTTCGCCGAGTCGGGCTTTAAGATCCCTGTTCTCACGTTCCAGATCCTCGTAATCTTCCGCGTTCTCAAGTGCCACCCCTATGATGTTGGCAAAGGCCTTCAAAAATTCCAGATCTTCGCCCACAAAAAGGTTCTTTGTGCCGCTCTCGAGATAAATAAGTCCGGTCAGTTTTTCCTTTACAAAAAGGGGAACAGCGAGAATAGACCTAATCCCCCTCACCAATAGAGACCTCGAATCGCTCAATTCGCCATCGGTCCTGACATCGTGGGTGAGAATCGGCGAAGCTGTCGTAAGCACCCTGTTGATCACATTGAGAG
>DRBW01000206.1 GCA_011042705.1 Caldifarciminota bacterium | reverse complement strand
GGCCATGCGAATACGATTTATGTCGTGGTGCCCATCGGCGATAAGCTGTATCTTACGAGAGGCGCAGTTTTTTCCTATTACGAATTCAAGTACCCCGTTTCTCACAGGCTTACGGATGAAGCATGGCAGGAGATGATAGAGAGATGGAGAGCCCCGGATCCGCCGCCATGGACCGCATCGTTTTTAGCCCACTGAGCATGTCATGTTAACTCTCAGGGCAATTCCATCCTGTCCTGTGTTTCGTGACAAACGGGATTAAGTATCCCGAACTTAAGAACTTGATTTAATTACGTGCCTCAAAACAGCTTGTAGCTCAGGCCGATTGCGAAGTTTTCCTTGACCTGTACGATGTCCACGAGATCCTTGTCGTAAACCAGCTCGAGGAGGAGGTTGAGCTGAATGTACTTGCTCAGGCTCATGCTCACGGTGTTCTGAAAGTCAAAGTCGACGGCCTTCCAGTTATCATTCGGCAGTTCGTCGGCCTTTGAGTTATAGAGGGCTTTGAATATCCTGAGCTTCCCCTCGTACTTCGCAATTTTCGACAGCACCTTTTTGCCGTCGATCACGAGCTCCAGACCGCCTTCTGTGGGATTTTCGGCGCCTTCAGCCCTGTCGAATGTTTCCTTGAAGGCGAGGCCGAGCCTGGAATTCATCTCGGCCTTCTCCCTTTTCAGGATGGTCCTGGCGAGTCCAAAGGCCTCCGTGAAGGTCATCGGATTCACATAGAGGTCGTTGGCGTCGTCCATGAACTGGCTCTCGAGCCTCAGTGAGACGAAGGGATCTACGAGCCAACCCATTGTGAACTTGAGAACGCCCTCGTTCTCTATCTTGTCCGTCGATTTCTGCGGAGGATTCCACTTTTTTGTCTCGGAATTCTGGCTGTAAGTCTGTCCGTAAGCGAGCTGAGCGACGTCGGAAAATTCGAACTTCTCGCTCAGAAGCTTCGAGAAGCTCATGTTGGTGATGGCCGTCCAGGTTATGGCACCGGTTTCGTCTCCCTGCCACGCGTCGTTGTAATAGCTCTGGGTCAGGTTTAGACCTGCATCAACTGAGATATTCCAGCCTCCCGTTATCAGGGCAAGCAAAATAAGTGTTCCCATTGAATCCCTCCTTGTTATTCCTTTCTAAGGTGTGCATTTTTGTCAGAAATTCCGCGAGAAGCTCGGGCAGCCCGGTCTTTCTGAGGCTTGCCCTGAAGATACTGGATATAATTCTGGCCGCTATCCAGCCGACTATTAAGACAAAAACGGTCCATATCAACTGAACCGGCGTCACGCCGATGTGCGACAATCCCCTGTTCACGGGGATCTCCTTTTTAGCGGGGGATTATAAGCTCTGAGGGCAGATAAATCAAATTCTCTTCATAATTGGATCTCTGAAGCCCCAGTGTTTGCCTTCTTTTCGATCATGCTCATGAATGGAATGGAGAAAAGCCGCTCGGGGAAAGCCCTATCATTCCGGCCGATTTCAGAATCCTTTGAAGGGTTTCAAAAAAGACGTTAGTCACAGCTCTGTGCTGCATTTGATAAAAAAGCTAACTACTTGGTACAGGTTCCTGAACCGCCTATTCGCTCAGGATTTTGTCTTTGAGTTCCGCAAATTTGTTGTTTTTAATATTATTGGGTGATATAGAAGGAGTACGGGGATTCGAAAGTGTATAGAGATTTGTGTAGCTTTTTAAATCTTTAACAAGGTTAAACCAGTGTTTTCCACCTCTTGCCACGATTATTATTTTCCCTTCTTGAACGCAATACCTTGCAAGCTTTGTGGTATATTCTAAGGTTTTAAGATCCAAATTCAAGAATCTATCACACCATTCCTTAGAGTGATAAGGAAACAACTGCAAGAGCGCTACGTTTTGGGCTACCTTTTTAAAGACTTCATCTTCATCCTTTTCGTTTTCCCATAGAGGTTTTAGTCCATGATACCAATAAGGGGATAGATTTTCCCATTTATCCCTATCCTTTGGGTCAACCGGGAAGAAGTATTTGTAATCAAACTTCAGATGCTGGATCCTGATTTTGTTGATATCTGGATCGTAGTAAAAACCATTTTTTTCTTCCTTTTCATCGTATCCGGGATTTAAAGCGAAAATAACAGCCTTCGCATCGAGGATATTCCCCGTGTAATGGGAAGGAAGCATTTCCAGGTGTATGCGGCATTTTTCGTTGCTGATCGATTTTAGTAAATTAAGATCATCGTGGTTGAATGCATAATTTTCGTCGAGAGGCCTGTAATTATTCTCTTCTATCCTCTCAATCAATTCCTTCCAGGGATTTTCATCCTTCAGCATTTCCACATCAATTCTGTTTTCGGCCATTTGATTTACCTCCCTTTTGACTGCGGTTATCCTGAAAAAATTCAAGTGTTTTAATTGTATGGTATCGCCCTTTTGTTTTCAACAAAACCTGCCCGCCTGTAGCCGGCACAGATTGCTCTTTGTGGTTTTGTTTGGAGGAAACTTTCCCGCCCGGTGAAGATCGATTCACAAATATGGCACGTTTAATAACAGGTGAGGCCTCAAGGAAAAGCCACAGGAAGAATCCCCTGAGAATTTCAGCCGTTTTACCTCACTATCTTTATCTCCGTCCACTGAGCGCGGCCGACGTCTGGTCCGGGGGCCCTGTAAAACTTCTCGACGTCACAGTCAAATCCGTCGAAGGTCAGGACGTAGATCCCGACGAAAGGAGTTCTCAGGGATGCATCGCCGAGCTTCTCACGAAGGTCTGCCTCGCCCGGAGCCGGTTCAGAGCGCTCCGAAGTTTTTAAGGTTTCCCATAGAGTTTCTATCCTCACTCTGCCTTCATTGACGTTCGGCCATGGATAGTGTCCGAGGCACCAGGCTTCGCGGTGATCTTCGAAGTAGTTGAGGAGATATTCTATTTCCTCGGGTTCGGCGGTCCCGTTCCCATTGCCCCACCTGTCAGCGACCAGAAGCGCGTGATAGCCATACTTTGAAGACCCCCTTTCTGCAGGCTCGTAGCAGCTCGTGAGGACGACGGCAGAAAGGACAGGGACGGCGAACAGGAAAAATTTTTTGAACATGGTTCCCTCCTCCTTTGATAGTTTTATTTTAGGCTCTGTGGTCTTTTTCGGCAATGTTCTGTTTCTTTCCTTGAACGGAATTGGGGTCGGGTTTAAAATTAACCGAACATTCGAGGTGAGGGATGAAAAGGCACTTTCTGCTGACGCTCTTTGTCCTGGGGACGTTGCCCCTGGCCGCGCAGACGGGTTCCATAAGAGGCGTTGTCTATGATGCCAGAAGCGGCACTCCTCTCCCCGGTGCAGATGTCTACCTGGAAGGAGAGAAGATCGGGACCAGTACCGATCTCGACGGTTCCTATTTTCTGTTGAAAGTCCCCGTCGGCAAACACAGGCTCGTGGCTTCCATGCTGGGTTACAGAAAATCCTCCAGAGAGGTCAAGGTGCGGCAGGGAGAGGCGCTGGAGATCGACTTCTACCTCGAAGAAGAGGCCATCAACATAGGCGAGGAGATCGTTGTCATCGGAAAGAGGCCGCTCCTGGAGCCCGAGGTTTCCGCTTCCCTCAAATCGCTGAGCACCTCGGATCTGGAGAACATGCCCGTCGAGGAGGTCAAGGATGTCCTCGCTTCGCAGGCGGGTGTGAGCGGCGTGGGAAGCGACATCCACATCAGGGGAGGCAGGTCCAACGAGATAATAATGTTAGTCGACGGCATTCCCGTCAGGGATCCCCTTTCGGGGAGCGCCTTCGGCCTTTACATACCGACCGATATGGTTCAGAGCCTCGACGCCCTCGTGGGCGGGTTCAGCGCCGAATACGGAGAGGCCATGTCGGGCGTCATCAACATAAAGACCAAGGAGGGCGGCGATAAGCTCGGGGGCTACTTCGGCTACCAGAGCGACCACATAAAGCCTTTGAATTACCACAACACCGACAGGCTCGAATTCTCCATGGACGGCCCCGTGCCCCTATCCGGCGGCAGGGCTACTTTTTACACGAGCCTCTATTACCGGTCATCGGACACATATCTGCCCCACAGCGACGAGCTCTACTCGAGCGTGATCAAGAAAACCTTCGGGAGAGAGGAGAACACGCTCTCGGGGATATTCAAGCTCTCCGTCAAGCCCGGGTCCAACAAGAAGCTTTCCCTCTCCTTCAACAAGTCCATCGAGGTGAACCAGGGCTACTTTTCCACGAGAAGGGATTACCCCTTTGCTTACGGTTTCCCTTACAGATACATGTACCACCTCGAGCACTATCCGGTTTTCACCAGGGACGGCAATCAGTTTATCCTGTCCTTCAATCACCTCCTCTCGGAAAAGAGCTTCTATGAGGTCAAGTTCTCAAGGTTTTTCACAAACCTTCACCTGGATGTCCTGGGCAAGAAATGGGATCAGTACGAGGAACTCCTCGATATCCTGCCCCCTGTTTCCGATACCCATCCCTATCCCGGGGACGGTTTTTACGACACAGGCGACTCGCCCATCTGGCACGACCATTACGACGAGACCTACACTCTGAAGTTCGATTTCACGAGAAAGCCGAGGCCCATCTTCAGGATGAAAACGGGATTCGAGCTCGACTACTCGGAGGTTCAATGGATCGACATTCAATACCCCTGGTTCTATTCCCCCGGCGGGCTCGGTTACAACCACGACCTCTATAAGGTTTATACCACGAAGTTCGGGGCTTATTACGAGAACAGGATCCACTTCGCCGGCATGGTTGCCAACCTCGGGATCCGTTATGACATGTGGGTCCCCGGAAAGTACGTGGACAGAGGCGTTGAGAGGACCCTTTCCTATCCCGACCTTCCGCCCGCTGTCGAGAGGGAGTACAGGAGGTATCTGGACGAATCGGGGAAACTCCCGATCTT
>DRBW01000201.1 GCA_011042705.1 Caldifarciminota bacterium | reverse complement strand
GGAGATGAGGCCGTGAAACCTCTTCAAGACCTCCACGAAGCGGCTCATGTGGGTCCCGCGAAAATTATGGGGCAAATCCACGGTCAGCGAAACGGTGGCCACCGTGGACATCAGGCCTTCCTCACGATGCATGACGTTTATGGGATAGAGAAGGCCCTCCACTCCAACCTTATCGAGGGGGATGTTCCTGTAATCGGGCTCGTTCTGAACGTCCCTCAAGGGGTCTCCCTCCTGTAGATGACCGAGCTCTCCGGAGATTCGTAGATCTCCACCTGATAGAGCCTGTAATTCGTGCCCTTCAGGGCCTTATCGAGCCTGTTCCAGACGTAAACAGCGAGGTTTTCTGCCGTAGGCTGCTTCAGGATCTCGTTGAGGTAGGAATGATCCAGCTCCGAGAGCACCTCTCTCTCAACTATTTCTTTTAGCAACCTGAAATCGAGGACCATGCCATGCTCGTCGGGCTCGCCCTCCACGGTTACGACGAGTCCGTAGTTATGGCCGTGAAGTCCCTCGGACTTCCCTCCGCCGAGGTCTATCCTGTGGGCAGCGCTGAAGGTGAATTCTCTCCTGACGAACATCATATGTCGAAGACGACGGTGACTTTGTAGCGATCCTCCGATCGCCTGATCTCCAGCATGTGGTAAGTCACGCTCTTTATTCCCGTCCTGAGCTCGTGTCTCTCCCTGTCGTATTTCTCGCCGCGTGCCCTTCCCCTGAGGGTCCCGTCCTCTATCTCCACCTCGAACTCGCTGAAGAGCATCTTCTCCACGTCAAAGAGGAAGAGGAGCTCCGACAGCCAGGACACCAGGAGGTCTTCGAGCGTATCCTCCCTGAGCTCGAATTTCCTCTCCTCAGCGGGACGCACGCTACCGAGGTCACCGACGATTTCGTTGAACATGGCCCTGGCGGCCTCAACGAAGAGACCCTCGAGATCCTCGGCCTCGACCTCTATGGCGAGATCGGCTGTATGGTCAAGAAGTCTGTAGGGCATATCCCTCCCTGAGTGAAGCCAATTTTACTGCTTCTATCGCGGCCCTTCAAGAAATTTGAGTCTCAGCCGGAGGCGAAAGGATCGGGGCCCCGCCGAAAAGCCGAGGGCGCTCTCCTTTTCTCTCTCAAACCCATACAACTTGCCCTGCACGTAAGCATCCAGAAGGGAAAACCCCCAGGACATCAGAAAATAAAGGAAGTTGCTCATCCCATCCCGGAAGCGGGCCTCATACAGGCTCTTATATTCCGAATCGTCCGTCTCCCTGTACCGGTCGAGGTATCTCCTGTAATCCAGGAAGTTCCTCGCCGAGCTGTAACCGAAATAGACAATGGCGGCTCCCAGTAAGGCTCCTTTCACGGGCTGTCCGTTGTAAAACTGCCCTCCTCCGGGGATCAGCAGCCCGTAAAGAAGCGCCTTATCGTGAGAACCTTCAACCTTTTCTCCCGAGGAGGCGAGCAGAATAAATGCCAGAAGCATTACCCCCATGCCAAAATCATAAAGAGGAAGCCCGAAAGCGTCAACTGCCCCGCCTCGAAACTTGACAAGCTAAGGGAAAGCCAGTAAATTTTTATGCAGTAATGGATAACTGTTTTCGAGGAACTTCGCTTCCCGGAATTCTCAAATGGGCTATGTGTGTTCCCCAACGAATATGAGGAGGAAGAAATGAAGAGGAGGGATGAACTTTTCGACGTAAAGCTACATGACCCTTACATGGACAAGAACATATACAAGGATCCCACGATTTGTCCTTCCTGTCATCTCGTCTACCATAACAAGAGATGGCACAGGAACGAGAAGCTCTACGAGGAACTCGTAAAGAGCGACAAAGTTGACTACAAAAAGTGCCCCGCCTGCAGGAAGGCGGATGATCACTATCCGCTTGGGGTTCTCAGGCTTACAGGGGATTATGTCTGGAAGAAAAAAGACGAAATACTCAACCTGGTGAGGAACACGGCGGAGGCCGAGGAAAAGCGCAATCCTCTCGCCCGCATAATGAGCATAATCGAGACCGATGAGGGCCTTATAATCGAGACGACCACCGAGAGCCTCGCCAGGAGGCTCGGCAGGTGTATAGACAAGGCCCATCACGGAGAGCTGGAATACATCTTCTCCGACAGCCAGAAATTCCTCAGGGTTGAGTGGTCAAAATCCTGACGGGAGAAAGTGAGCGAGTCTGACCCGGAAAACAGCCTGATCGAGAAAGCGGCTTCCCTAATTCGGGAAGCTCGGAAGGCAACAGCCCTGACAGGAGCGGGGATCTCCGCTGAAAGCGGCATTCCCACCTTCAGGGGAAAGGACGGTCTGTGGCAAAAATATGACCCCGAGGAGCTTGCCACCGAAAGCGCCTTCCGGCGAAACCCGGAGAGGGTATGGGAGTGGTACTGGTTCAGGATCGACCTGGTCAGAAAAGCTATGCCAAACCCCGGTCACCTCGCCCTTGCCGAGATGGAGAGGCTCCACCCCGACTTCATGGTGATGACCCAGAACGTGGACGGCCTGCACTTCAGGGCCGGCAGCAGGAACGTCCTCGAGTTCCACGGGAACATAATGAGGGCCCGCTGTACATCCTGCGGGAGGAAATTCGACGTGGACGAGATAAAAAGGGATAAGCTGCCCCGATGCCCCGAATGCGGCGGTCTCCTCAGGCCCGACGTCGTCTGGTTCGGGGAGTCAATCGACCCCGACGTGCTCGAGAGGGCGGATAAAAGGGCGAGGGAGACCGACCTGCTGCTGGTCGTCGGAACTTCCCTTCTCGTTTATCCAGCGGCTTCCATCCCCCTTCTCGCGAAAGAGCGGGGGGCAAAGATAATAGAGGTAAACCTTGAGGAGACCTACATAAGTCCCGAGGCCGACATCTCCTTCAGGAACAAAGCCGGCGAAGTCCTCCCACTTATCGCCGGGAGGCTGAGGAGATATTATGAAAATCGATCCTGAGAAAATAGGCATAAAAGTCAAAAACCCCGAGTTCAGGGTAGAGCTCAAAAAGGCCAACATCCAACAGAACCTGGTCACAGGTCTCATCGCCCTGACCCCCATTTTCTTAACCATTTACGTCCTCATTTTCCTGCTGAACCTGGTGGGTGGAAGCCTCGGCGATCTGCTGGCCATTTTCCCGGGCCTGGGAAGCCTCCCCAAGTCAGTTCTGACCCTCATCGCAGTCTTTCTGGTTTTCCTGTTGACCTATGCGATGGGCGTCCTCACGAGGAGCTTTGTAGGGGCCAAGATCCTGTCTTACAGCGAGAACCTCCTTACCAGGCTTCCCATAATCAGGAAGATCTATATCGCCTCGAAACAGCTCACCAACGCCCTTTTCAGCGAGAAGGCCGCCTTCCGAAAGGCGGTTCTCGTTCAGTTTCCGAGAAAGGGCTTCTTCGCCATAGGCTTCATCACCTCTGACGTCACAGTCGAGGTGGAGGGCGTTCGTTACAAAAACGTCTTTATCCCGACGACGCCCAACCCAACATCGGGCTTTTATCTCATGATACCGGAGAACGAGATTCAGTATCTGACGATACCTCCGGACGAAGCCATCAAGATAATTATGTCGGGCGGAATAATCTTAAAACACGGAGGGCTGAGGATAGAAGATGCCACCGTTACCCGAAAGTCTGAAAAAACTGATTAGGAGAATACAGGGAAGGGTCGGCTCTCTCGAAGACCTGATAGAAATACTGAAAAAGGCCCACAGCGACGGCATAATCTCGTCGGACCTCTATGCAATAAACGAGAGGCTATTTCAGATAGCCGACAAGACCGTCGACGAGGTGATGGTACCGAGAGTGGATATGGTCGCCGTGTCCCAGGATACACCAGCCAGCGAGGTCATCGAGATCTACAAAAAATGGGGCTTCTCGAAGATACCGGTTTACAGGAAAAGGCTGGACGACGTGGTGGGCATCCTCTACATAAAGGAGCTCATCAAGCACCTGAACGAGATCGAGAGGCTGAATGCTGGCAGCCTTGCCATAAAACCCTATTTCATCCCCGACTCGAAGAAGGTCATCGACACCCTGCGGGAATTCCAGGGCAGAAGGATCTCGATAGCCCTCGTCGTGGATGAGTTCGGCAGCGTCATCGGCCTCGTCACCCTTGAGGACCTCCTCGAGGAGATCGTCGGCGAGATCTGGGAGGAGTTCGACAGGGAGGAATTCCTTTACCGCGAGACCGAGGACGGGACCATCATCTTCAACACGAAGATAGACCTGGAGGAGGCCTCGAGGCTCCTCGGGAGAAAGCTCGAAGCGGAAGACGTCCATACCCTCGGCGGATACATCCTCATGAAGCTGGACAAGGTCCCCCGAATAGGCGAGAAGTTCGTCCTCGACGGCGTGGAATTCGAGGTCCTCGAGGCGACCCAGCAGAGGCTCAAAAAGGTCAGGGCGAAGGTCCAGGAGGCGCCGAATGAGGGCGAGGTTCAGTCGGCAGCCTGAAGGGCGCCCGCTCATCTCTCCGAAAGGATTGCTCTGATGGGATCGAGAGGGCCCGGCCGCTCCTCCGGTACTGCGGAATATAACCTGTGGGTGTCCTTTCGGAGTTTTTATTGGCGAAATGCCAAGGCCTTGACAGGAAAAGTCGATTTCGTTAAACTTATCACCGCGCCGGGGTGGCGGAATTGGCAGACGCGCATGGTTGAGGGCCATGTGGGAGCAATCCTGTGCGGGTTCAAATCCCGCCCCCGGCACTTTTTCTTTTTATAGTTCCTCTTTTCTGGAACTTCCCCTTTTGTTCTCCTTTCATTTTCCCGCGGTTTCCTCTTTCTGAGAAAGTAAAAGAATTCCGCCTCTTCAGGTAGGAGGATGTCCCCTCTCCGCCTCCCCCTTGAGGGGGGAGGCAGCCCCGACGTGAGGAGGGGCGGTGGGGGTGCCCCCCAAAGT
>DRBW01000005.1 GCA_011042705.1 Caldifarciminota bacterium | reverse complement strand
GTTTTTCTCTGGCCCTTTCTTCGAGTTCGGCCACATTTTCACATCCGTACTTTTTGAATATTTTTTGAAGTTCCGCCTCCACCTTTTCGATAGATTCCTTCAATTTCTTCGATTCGGGCGACTTGCTGCTCACCTCGATCTGCAGCAATCCCGGTATTTTCATCTGGATCTTTTCCAGGACATCGTAGCTCACTTCGCTGCCGCTCAGAACGTCCTGAACTATGTTTTCTGAGTCCTTTTTTATTTCAGTTCTGAAGGGGGCCAGGGCACTGACCTTAAACTTAAACCCGGCAGCTTCCCCCTTGCTTTTGAGCGTTATCAGCTGGGTGTTCAATCGGCGGGCCCTTTTTATTTCATCCTCGGCGGGTGCTCTGATGGACTGCAGAACTTCTTTCGCGCGAGCTATCTCATCTTCCAGTGCTTTCAGATCCGATATTTTTTTCTCGAGGGCAGCGATCTTATCGGTCAGCTCGACTGCTTCCCGTAACTTTTCGGCTTTTTCCCGTTCGGATCTTTTTGCCTCGATATCCTTTCGCAATGCCTCGAGCCGGGCCTTAAACTCATCGGCCTTTTTGCCGTATTCGACGGCGATTTTGTCCATTTCTTCTATTCGCTTTTGCAATTCTTCGAGTTTTTTCTCCTTTTCCTCTTTCAGCTCGCGCAGCTCTATAAGTCTTTTAAGATTTTTGTTGTGATTTTTGAATTTGATGCGCAGGGTTTGTTCGGTCTCTCTCTTTCTGGCGAGCTTATTTTTGAGATTTTTGTAGATCTCGTACTCTTCCCGCAGTTTCTTGATTTTTCTGTTTCTTTCCTCCAGATCACTTCGCAGTTTTTCGATATTATTCCTCTCGAACTCGATCCTTTCTGCCTTTTGTTCAGCGGAGTCGATAAGAGAGTCAATCTCATTTAGCTCTTTCCTGAGCTTTTCGATTTCATCCCTTAGATTTACGACCTTTGGGGCTCTCTGACCAGTTATAAAGCGTCCCCTTTCGGTAAAAAGTTTGCCGTACTCTTCCTTTATCCCTTTAAGGAACCTTTCCTCGAATCCGGTCATTCCGGAACTGCCCAGTATCGCCCTTATCTTTTCCTCCAGTTCGAGGGGGAGGCTTTCCAGTTTCAGGTGGTCGCCGCCCTGATCCACCCAGAGCAACCTGGCGAGCCCGAGGCGGGACTCTTTTTTGGGCTTTTTCGGGACGAGAAGGAGTTCCTGCACGAAGTCGTCGGCTCTGTCGAGTTCGGCGAATTTCTGAAATTTGCCCTTTTCGAACCTGTAAAGGGTTGAGAAGGGCGCATCGAGGAACTTCTTCTGCAGGCGGTAGAGGTCTCCCTTTGCCTCGAAGTCGACCTCAATTTGTGGAGCGAGCATCGTTCCCCAGGGTTGAAGGCTTTTTATCTCCCTGTCTCTGGAGCTGTACTTGTAAAAAAGAGCGCATTTTAACGCTCTGATCAGGGTTGACTTCCCTATTTCATTGGGCCCGACAATGAGGTTTATGCCATCGTGGAATCCCGATAGTTCAAGGGATTCCCTGAATACGCCTACTCCGCTGACTTTTAGCCTTCTAAGTATCATGGGAAAGTGTCAGCTCCGCGAGGAGCATCAGCGCTTCCTCCGCGGAGCTCACCAGGTCCAGCGGATGGTCTCCAAAATTTTTTCTTATCCTTTCGAGGAGGCGTTCGCTTTCGTCGCTCAATTTCCCCTGGTGTCCTGCAAGTGCATCCTTCAGGTTCAGCAGCTCTTTCATTATCTCCTTGATCAACAGGCTTCCCGCGGCAATCTTTTCGATTTCCCCTGGATCGGGGGCAAGCTTTGCCTCACTTTTGACATCAAGATGGAGAAAATCCTTTTCCAGCTTCTCGAAGTATTTCCCTGAATCTCTCAGGAACTCCGGGTCCGCGAAGCCAGCGAGCCTGATTCTCAGAAGCGTTCGGTGCTTCTGCGGTATTTTTCTTATTTCTTCAAGAAGGGCTTCGAGGAGATCCCTCTCTCTCCCGGGGTGAAGTTCGGTGCTCTTCTCCAGCCATGTGAGGGTTTTAACACCGATTTCTTTGACGGCGGGAAGGCTGCCGGGTCCGTCTATCTCCACAAGAAGCACGTTCCCGCTGTCCCGTTCAGAAAAAGATGTGGGTTCAGGGGTTCCCGGATAATACACCCTGTCGTTTAACCTGAAAGTGCTATGCCAGTGGCCGAGAGCCACATAGTCGGCACCGAGCCTCTCGGCAACATCGGGCGAGATGGGGAAGTCATCGTGCTCGTACATTCCCTGTATGGCAAGGGACCCATGCAGAACAGCGATTTTGATTTTCTCTTTATCTGGAGGAAAGGAGATCTTCGCTGAAGGATCTTCTATCGAGTTTTTCTGGTATAGAGGGGAAGGCACTATCAATGCATCGGCGGTCTCGACGGGTTCAAGGAGCAGTTTTATGTGGTCGGGAGCGTGGCTCCAGGCCTTGCCCCGGTAAATAGACGATGATGTGTATGGATCGTGATTTCCGGGGAGAACATAGACCGGAGTTGGATGTAAGCCGGTCAACAGGCTCAGTACCCTTTGGACTGTCCTGGGCGAGACGAAATTGCTCTCGAACAGGTCACCGGCGACGAGAAGGAAGTCTACCCTTTCCCTCAGGGCGATTTCGACTATTTTCTCTATAGTCTCAAATCGAGCTTCCCGTAATTCATCGCCGATCTCTGCGGCTTCCCTGGCCTCGAACCCGATCTGCCAGTCAGCCGTGTGTATGAATCTCACCATTTCAGCGATTTATGATAAAGAAGAAAGGGCCTCATAACAAGACCTGCCTTGAATAACGGCGTGATCCGCCCGATAGTATAGGCATGCGGAAGATAAAGGTCCTTTTTCGGCTGAGTTTTCTTTACCACCGTGCAGCCCTTGACCCCGTTTATGAGGTTATGAAAAACGATGACAGGTTCGACATCTATTTTTCCTGCGAGGATGAAAAAGTGAGAAAGTTCCTCTTTTTAAAGTCGAGGCGCAGGGAAGCTGAGGATTTGCTGAGGAAAGAGGGTAGACGCATAGCCATTACGAGAAAGGGATTTGACGTTGTCATCACCGGAGACACGATCGGGAATCCGGGAGACTATGGGAGAACGCTTTTGGTCTTCATAAACCACGGAACGGGAATAAAAAACGTCCTCTACCGGAATCTCGCCAAAAGCAGGGGCACTAAATACATGATTTTTGTCGAGGGGGAATACAGAAAACGGAAGATACTGGAAAAAGGAGTGCTCGGAAAATCTGAAGTATACGTGGTGGGGTATACCAAGCTCGATCCCATTTTTCAGGGCAAATACAGAAGGGAAGAGGTATTAGCGGAGCTGGGGCTTGACCCGGCAAAGAAGACCGTACTCTTCGCGCCGACCCATAAGCCCTCATGCATCAAATATGTGAGGGAGCACATTCTCAATGCCACCAGAGACCATAACCTGATAATTAAATTGCATCCTTATAGCTGGAGTGGGAGCTATGCGCCCCACAGTCACCACAGGATCTATGAGAAGGCAGTTAAGAAGTTCGATCACGCCGTTCTGGTTCCCCCAGAAAAAGACAACATACTTCCCTTTCTCGTGGCTGCCGATGTCCTCGTGAGCGAGGCTTCGAGCACGATCTTTGAATTCCTTGCCCTCGGAAAAATAGGTGTTATATATGATCTCCCGCATCAGAAATTGCGCCATCACGACGGGACTCCTGTTCTCGACGAAGACCCCGAGGAGTTTTTAAGAGGTGCTTATCCCCATGTGAAGTCTCCGGAGCAGTTGAGGAAGGCTATAGAGCGTGCCCTTAACCCTGATAGCGGAATGCTCGAAGAAATGGAAAAATGGAGGAGTTACCTGTTCTACGGGCTTGATGGCAGGGCTTCAAAAAGGGCAGTTGAATTGATAGTTCGGCTTCTCGAGGAGGGCGGTCACGAAAACGTTCCTTCTGGCGCCACTACATAGAAGCCTTCGCTTATTTTAAGGAGTCTCTCAGGACTACATGTTAGGAGGAAGGACACATAGGCGCAGATCAGGGCGTCTACGTCGTGGTCGTCGCAGAGAACGAAGTTCCCGATATCTATGTGTTTTCGCAGGAGCTCCATTATTCTATCCCGCGCCCTTTTCCTCTTTTTTCTGTCTCTGTTCTTGTAGTTCCGGGCCAGATCGATGTCCATCGTGAGGGACAGAAGGGAGGCCCTCGGGTGTGTCTCGATCACTTTTATCAGGTTCATTTCGAGGAGGTTTTTGAGCTTAATTCCCCTTTCCGTGAGGGACCTCATCTGAAAGGTGGCCGTCGGAGCCATAACGTAGCGGGGAGAGCCGCCGCGGTTCTTGAGGACCTCCCTCAGGTAGAGGTCCTCAGGCCTCCACACTTCAGCTGGCAGGGAAAGGGGAGCGTCAATCGAAACAATCCTGACTTTTAGTTTTCTCAGCAACTCCAGAATCTGGTTGTCGTTCAATCCCTTTTGGAGCTTCAGAAGTCTCGGAGCCCGTCGATATTCGAGGACTGCGACGCTGGTATTTCGCAGGTTTTTGGGGCCAGAGAGGTCTATTCCAGCCACCCGGAGCGCCGATTTGTTTTTTCCTATTTCTGCAGGTCTTTTTGAATTTCCGGGGTTTCGCATAAGCTTTGGATTTTCCCCAAACTCATGCTCCCAATTTACCGGTTCTCATAATTGATCCTGCACTTCCTTTGAATCTCCCATCACTGCACCAGCACTACCCTCCTGATGTGCCTCTCACCCCCAACCTCCAGCACCACATAATATACTCCATTGTGCACCTCTCCCTCACCATACCACCTCACCTCATTGTAACCCCTCCTCAACCCCCTGAACCTCTTCACCACCCTCCCACTCACATCCACAACATACAACCTCACATCCTCAGGCCTGTCCACATAAAAGCAGATGGAAAGGGG
>DRBW01000243.1 GCA_011042705.1 Caldifarciminota bacterium | reverse complement strand
CTCCGAGGGAATAGTGGTCATGGCGGCCACCAACAGGCCCGACATCCTGGATCCCGCCCTGCTCCGCCCCGGCCGTTTCGACAGGAGGATAGTCGTCGATAGGCCTGATGTGAAGGGCAGAGAGGCGATCCTGAGGATTCACGCCAGAAACGTGCCCTTGGCCGACGACGTGGACCTCGAGACCATAGCCAGAAGCACGCCGGGGTTCTCCGGCGCCGACCTGGCGAATCTCGTGAACGAGGCTGCCCTTCTCGCGGCGAGGGCGGGCAGGTCTGAGGTAAAGATGGTCGATTTCGAAGAGGCCAAGGATAAGGTAATCCTCGGAATCGCCAGAAAGAGCATGGTCCTCACCGAAGACGAGAAGAAGGAAATCGCATATCACGAGGCAGGCCACGTCATGGTATCGAAGTTCCTTCCGGGGACAGATCCCATCCACAAGGTGACCATAATACCCCGCGGCATGGCCCTCGGCGCAACGCAACAGCTTCCCCTGAGCGACAGGCACATCTACAAGAAGAGCTATGTGCTCAACCAGCTCGCGGTGTTGCTCGGCGGGAGGGTCGCCGAAGAGCTCGTCCTGGGCGAGGGATCTACGGGCGCAGCCGACGACCTGCAAAAGGCCACCGAGCTGGCGAGGAAGATGGTCTGTGAATGGGGGATGTCGGAGAAGCTCGGACCAGTCACCTTCGGGAAGGTCGAGCACGAAGTCTTTCTGGGAAGAGAGCTGGGACTGAAAAGAGTTTATTCCGAGGAGATCGCCAGGCTCATCGACGAGGAGATAAGCAGGATCGTGAGGGAAGCAGAGGCAAAGGCACGGGAGATCCTGACGAAAAACATCGATAAGCTTCACGCGCTGGCTGAGGCCCTGCTCCAGAAGGAGACCCTCGATAAGGACGAGATCGACGAGATCCTCGGCTTCAGGAAAAAAGAGGAAAAAGCGGCGGGCCCGGTCAGTCTTTCCGAAGATAAGGCCGAATCTTAGCCTGACAGGAATCGCAGAACTCTGCCTCTTTCCTGTCGGTATCCTCCAGGGTGTTGGAAAAGTGCATGACACATTTCTCGTCGGGGCAATGAGGAAGACCCAGGAGGTGTCCCAGTTCGTGCAGCACCTCTTTTTTGAAGCGGGATAAGTGAAGCTCCCTGTGGGGCGGCAACCCGTAAAACTCCTGCCTCAGCCTCGCGTCCGACACAACCGCAACCCTGTAGGAAGGGTCTGCGAGCCCGAATACAAAGTTAAAACCGTCCACGTAGAGGTCTTCGTTGATCAATGCTATCAGGTATTCTCCTTCCCTCACCTTGTCCAGAAGCTCCTGAACTATCACTCCCGCGTGGTACTGGTCGCGCAGGGGGTTGAAAGCTCTCTCGGGAATCGGCAAGACCAGGGATTCCACGGAAGCTTCGAATTTGCCCTGGATGAAATCGCGCACCGCGGAGAAAGCACCCAGATCCTTGAAGTCAAGCGAGACGAAAACTATTTTCATTCAGACCTCCCTCGTGGCTTTGATAAAAAAGTATGCACCAAGGAAGGCGGTGATGTAAATGGTGAAGAACCTCCACAGGATTATGAAGACGCCGAGAAGGTATTTAGGGCAGACGAGGGAGTACAGCGCTGCACCTGCGGCCTCGGCAATTCCTGCGCCTCCCGGCGTTGGGGTATAGAGAAGCGTCGCCTGAAATATCACCTGAATTGCCATGGAAAGATGGGGCCTCGGATCGAGCCCGAGGCCGAAAAGCAGGGATGGGATCATGGCAAGGTAAAAGAGCAGAGAAAGAAAGGAGAACAACATGGCGAGGGCGAGAGGAAGGGACCTCCGGCCCTTCAGGAGAATAAAGAAGCTCTCCCTGAATTTTCCTATTTCCTCGAGGAACTTCTCCCTGACCTTTTTCCACCGCCGCGGTATGATCCTGACCGCCACATGGGGTTTCCAGACTGCCAGCAAATAAAAAGCAATCACAGCAGCAAACAACACCGCCACATATGTGGCAAGTGCCCTTATCAAAAATCCCACTGATTCCCCTATTATCCTGACCGCAAATGGAAGGAGCAGCAATATGAAAAAGTACTGGGTGATGCCCCTGGAGATCAAAAGGGCCGTGGCCTCTCCGACGCTCAGCCCGCTCCTGTTCAGGAGGAAGATCTGAAAGGGCAATCCGCTCACCTGAAAGGGAGTGACGGCTGCGAGGAAGATGCCGCTCGTTATAACCTGCAATGTCCTGAAAAAGCCGATCTTCCTGCCCATGGCGACTGCCAGGAACTTCATCCTCAGAGTGTCGAAGGAGAGGTAAAGTCCCCAGAAAAAGAGGGCTAAAAGTAGACCCAGGGGGTTCGAGGACTTCAGGGCCGGCAACGTCTTTTTCTGAACAGTAAAGGCGAGAAGGACGGCGGAAATGAGGGCGAACAGCACAAAAGTTATCCTCACGCCCTTCCTAATCTTATTGTAGTCAACCTTTTCGAAAGCCATCGGAAGTCCTAAATATGACGAGGGGACCTCTTCTTTGTCAAGCCGAATACATATCCGCCTCTATCGAAAGCCGACAGTATTCATTCAAATGGGCTGAAAAGCTCGATCGGAATTTCTCTTTCGGGAAAGTCCCTTGACGGTGGTGCTAAAGCGGCCTATGATAGTCTGAAGATGTCGGCTGCAATCCTGCTGTTCCTCGTGATGTCATACAGATCCGCTTCAATTTCGAAGGTCTGGCCCGACACCGCCGTTCCGCTCAAGGGCGTGCCCATCTTATCCAGCACAGCAGTGCAGAAAGGAAGCGAAAAATGGGACAAATTTGTGATAAGGGGAGACACGCTCTATCTTCTGGGGCTCACCTCGGGGGACACCCTCAGGATCAGCTATCTCTATGTACCCGCTCCACGGTCCTTCACGCTTATCAGGCCCTTCAAAGGGACAAAGTCCGTTATACCAGGGAAATATAATTCGGAAAACGGGAATCCCAGCGGCCTCAGGTTGAGGGGATCCAAGAACTTCTCCCTCGCGCTCAGGGAGGGAAGAGACCTCCGCTTTGACCAGTCAACTTACATTGAGATCTCGGGAACCACGCCCGGCGGACTCGCCGTGAGGGGAGTCCTCCAGGACAGAGATATTGGCTGCGATCCCTATTTCACCAGGGAGCTCAGTCAGATCGACAAAACCTACCTTTCAGCGGAAAAAGGTGGATTTAAGCTCAGATTGGGAGACACAGACTATACCCTGGAAGACAACAGCATCAGTGCAAAGGGAATGAGCATGGAATATAAAACCGGCAGATACGGACTGCGAGGGGTTTACGGATTCGAGAAGGGAAAGTTCAGGTCCGTAACCTTTAACGGAGAGACGGGCAAACAGGGACCCTATTTTCTTGGAGAAGGAAACATATACATAGTGCCCGGCAGCGAAAAGGTTTATCTCAACGGCGTTCTTCTCAAAAGGGGTCGGGAGAAGGATTATCACGTGGATTACGAAAGGGGCTCCATCACCTTCACCCCACGACATCCCATCACTTCGAGGGACAGAATTACCGTCGAATATCAGTACAGAGGCCAGCTCGGCAGGCGGTACATCAGGGCTTTCGAAGCCACTTATCGGATGGGACCGATCCGTCTGTCCGGCCGCTATTCGGAAGCGGGGGACGACAAAAATTACCTCAGGGATTACCTCAGCGACGACGACCTGGTCCTCCTCGACTCCATCGGCGACACGACTTCGGTGGTATATGTGTCGGGAGCCCGATATGTGGGGCAGGGAGAGGGCGACTACGTGAAGGACGGGGACCACTTTCAGTTCGTCGGGCAGGGGAACGGAGATTACAGGGTGCGATTTACCTATTTCGGGCCCGGCGAAGGGGACTATGCCTATGACGATGCCTCCGGGAAGTACGTCTACCTCGGGGGCGGTCAGGGGGAATACCTCCCCCTCGTCGCCATAGAAATCCCGGGGCGCAAGTCCAGCTATGGTCTGGGTTTTGAACTAAAAAGCGATCTCTTAAGCGGCCTGTTCCGATTTGACCTATCGGACGTGGACAAAAACGTTTTCTCTTCCCGGGATGACGCTGATAACCTCGGCAGATCTTTTGAATTTCGGCTGAAAAAGGAAATCCGGTTCAGTAGCGGCGAGGCCGGACTGGAATTCAATGCGCGCTACAGGGATTCCACCTTCTCTGCTCCTATCGTAGCTCCGGAGCCTCTTTTTGAGAAAAATTGGGGCGTGAACTTCAGGGATTACACGAGATCCGCAGAAAATGTGCTCTCTCTATTCTACCGCGGAGCTGGCATTAAAACGTCTATTTCCCTCGGCAGGCTTTCCCTCGGGAAAAGCGAATCGAGTAGGGGTTCCTTATCCTTTGGCTGGGCCCCCGGCCGCTTTTCTCTCGGATTTCAATCGGAGCTGATCAGAATTAGAAACCCTGACAATAGCCTTAAGAGGTTCTCCGGAACCATCGCCTACAGGCATGTCCTGTCTCCTTTCTTAAGCTTTGAGATCGAGGGAGGCAACGTGTCCTCCCTCTACATAAAAGGCGGCTTCAGATCGGATCTTTACCTCTCTCCCTCCCTTGTGGGAACTTACATCGACAGGAACGGAGAGAAAACACACCTGCTTTCTCTTTCGCTGAGCGAAAGGAGGTCCCGCGGCCTATCCCTGGAAAGTCATACCACGCTGACGAGGAAAACAAGCGATACCCTCAGAGAACTCGTCCTTATGTCCTGGAACTCCCTGAGTTACAGCTCTGACAGATTCCGCATTGGCCTGACCAGCAACATCAGTAAGTCCGGAAGGGAGAGATGGGCGCAGAGGTATATCTATGTGGGGCCGGGAAGGGGCAACTTTTCCTACGATACAACTACTTCGAGCTTCTACGAGAATCCCGGCGGAGATTACGTGAGGACGTCCACGATCCTCGACGAAGTCTCGCCGGGCTACGGG
>DRBW01000235.1 GCA_011042705.1 Caldifarciminota bacterium | reverse complement strand
TTATTGAACACAAAAGATTTGGATTATATTTAGCTGTGCGCATAAAAAATTTCGGCCTAATCCAGAGGGTTAGGCAGGTGAACCTATTCTGGCACAATGAAAATGGAGAGTTTGGGTCATCCCACCAATCCATTGCCCCGCAACGTAAAGAGAGGGCGTGCGTCATGCACGCGGGAGTGTGCTGTAACTTATTGGTTTTCAGTAAATTATTTGGGGTCGGGTCGTGCAACCTGCACGACCCGACCCCGTTCAAAGTAAAATATGTTCAGCCCGAGCTTTCCAAGATTTTCTCCACTGCCGCGATTACTTCATCGATGCTTATTGATTCGAGATGTTGATCTCCCGGTTCGGAGGTGAGAACGATGGAAAGAGGGTGTAGCGGGCCCCACCTCGTGGGGCCCGCTACACCCTCGGCGTAAAAAAGGCTCACTGTTGGCGTGTCGAGAGCGCAGGCTATATGCATGGGGCCTGTGGAGCTCGATACGAGAATCGAGGAGGCCTCCAGTACGGCCATGAGCTCCCGGATCGATGTCTTTCCCCGCAGGTCGAGGATTCCTTCGACGTCCATCTCGGGCCCCCGATCTCCGGTGATCACGATCCCGAAACCTCTTTCTTTCAGCTTGCGTGTGAGATCCCTGTATTTCTCGAAGGGCCAGTTCCTGGAGGTCCCGCCAGAGGACGGGTTGATGGCGATCACGGGTCCTGGAATCCCCTCGAGGAGCTGACGTGCCCACCTCTTTTCCTCTTCCCTCAGGTAGAGGCTGGGCCTTTCCAGTTCGGCTCTTATTCCCAAAGGGGTCAGGTATTCCAGGTTGTACTCGGCTTCATGTTTGATGGAAGGGTGCTTACGGACTTTAGCCCTGTAGGTATAGAGGAAGCTGAACCACCGGTACATTGTCCCCACCCGCTGAGGAATGCCCGCCAGGGCGAGGGTGAGCGCACTTTCGGGTGAAGGGTAAAGATCTATGACGATGTCAAAATGGAACGACCTCAGAAAGCGGGCTTTTTCGTACACTGCCAGGCCCGGCTCCATGAGAACTTCCTCATCTACAAGGGGATGTCCCCAGGTCATGGAAGCCTGTTTTCTGTTGACGAGGTAGAAGACCTCCCAGCCCGGCCTGTGTTTTTTCAGAGCGTTCGCCAGGGGAAGGGAGAGGACCAGGTCTCCGAGCCCGTCCCTCGGGACGATGAGAACCTTCACGGCCCGCCTTTGTTTTCCCAGGGCAATATCACTTTCTGCCCCGGTTCGATGCCCCTTTCTCGGAACCAGCCCTGTTTCACCTCGAGAGCGTATTTAACGCGCTTTTTCGAGATGTGCATGGTCGTGTCGAAGGGTTCCATGTCCTGTATCTCGGTGATTACGCCGTCTCTGTCTATGAAAGCGATAGAAAGGGGTAGTGGAGTGCTTTTCATCCAGAAGGCGGCTTTTTCCTCGCTGGGAAAGACGAAGAGCATGCCTTCCTCTGGGCCCAGAGAATCCCTGTACATTAGGCCCCTCGCCCTCTCCTCGGGTGTGGAAGCTATCTCGACGGAGAGGGTCTCATTTCCGATAATTAGAATTCTTCCCCATTCGGAATTCGCCCCCTTCTTTTCCGTCTCTTTCTTCTTTCCCCCGCAACCACAGAGGAACAGAAAAAAGAAAGTCAGGGCGAGAGTAGGAAGCCGAAGGGACATCGCCCTTCTCTTACCTTTTCTCTTTGATCCTCGCTGCTTTGCCCCTTCTTTCCCTCAGATAGTAGATTCGAGCCCTTCTTACTTTGCCCCTGCGCCTCACCTCGATTTTCTCTATGTAAGGCGAGTAAAGGGGAAAGATCCTCTCTATCCCGATCCCCTGGGTGACCTTTCTCACCGTGAAGGAAGCGTTGGTCCCTGAGCCCCTGCGGCGGATAACGATGCCCTCAAAGGGCTGTATGCGGACCTTCTCCTCTACCTTCTGGGTTTTGGGGTCGACTTTGTAGTCCACGATTTTCACGTAGACCCTGACGGTGTCACCAGGGCCAAAATCGGGAACTTCCTTCATAAACTCTTTTTCGACTTCTTTAATGATCTCGCTCATAAACCTTCCTCCTTCTTTATCTCTTCAAGCAACTCAAGGTCCTTTTTATCCAGCAAAGCCTTATCCAGCAGGTCGGGCCTCTTTTTCAGCGTTCGGCGCAGCGCTTCCTTTCTCCTCCAGCGCTCAATCCTGGCGTGATCCCCCGATAGAAGGACATCGGGGACCTCCATTCCATCGAAAACCCTGGGCCTCGTGTAATAGGGGGCGTCCAGAATCCCCCATTCGAAGGAATCGGTCTCGGCCGAATCCTCGCTTCCGAGGGCTCCGGGCAGCAACCTGGAAACTGCATCGATGATGACGAGAGCCGCCGGTTCCCCGCCGGAGAGGACGTAATCGCCGATCGACAGTTCCATATCCACGTATTTCATAATTCGTTCGTCCACGCCCTTATAGCGGCCGCATATCAGTATGATCTGTTTTTCCTCTGCCATTTTCCTGGCGAGCTTCTGGTTAAAGGTAACTCCCTGAGGCGAAAGGAGCACAACAATACCGCCCTCTTTTCTGACGGAGTCGATAGCCTTTTTTATGGGCTCCGGCTTCAGTATCATTCCGCTTCCGCCGCCGAAAGGATAGTCATCCACTTCCTTGGGTGTCGGAGCAAACTCGCGCAGATTGAGCAACCTGATTTCCAGCACGCCGGCATCCCTTGCTCTCTTGATGGGCCCGAACTGGATAGGCTTTTCAAAGAACTCCGGAAAAATCGTGATTACGTCGATTTCAAGTTTCATTTTTCTCGGGCACGAGCCCGGGCGGAAGCTCGACCTCGATAACTTTTCGTTTCAGATCCACCCTTTTTATCATTTCCCTGACCATCGGAACCATGAAAATTCTGCTTTCCCTCGTCTCGACCTCCAGCAGATCGTGACCGGGGTTTTTGATAGCATTTATCACGACCCCGAGCTCCCTGCCTTCTTTTCCGATTACCTTGAGCCCGACGAGCTGAAATATGTAATACTCGCCCTCAGCAGGTTCCTTCAGGTCTTCTCGCTTTACAAATAACTCAAGGCCTCTCAGGGCCTCAGCCATCTCGATGGAATCGATCCCCCTGAACTTAACGATGAGGGTACGCCCGCCGCAAGAGCGCGTTCTCTCTATTTCCAGGTATTTTTTACCTCCCCGAGGCAGTTCAACGAAGATGTGTTGAATTTCAAGGAGTTCATCGGGGATATCGAACTCCGTTAAGACTTTTACTTCTCCCTTTAGACCAAAGGTCTTCAGGATTTTCCCGACTTTTAAAGGGCCTTCTTCGAAATTCTCATTCAAGGATTTCCAGTACAGCCCTCTTGCCTTTTTTCATTGCGGCAGCCGAGATAATAGTCCTGATGGCCTTTGCCGTTTTGCCTTCCCTTCCGATGATTTTACCGAGATCGCCTTCGCCAACCTTGAGCTCGTATATGACGGTTTTCTCGCCGGGTATCTCCTTGACTGACACCACGTCAGGATTGTCGACCAACGCTTTCGCTATGTACTCAATAAGGTCTTTCAGATCTCCCATCGCTATACCTCCTCTTTGAGGGATTCGGTCTGTGAAGCGGCGGACATACCCTCAACGTTTTTCTTCGCCAATTTAACCAATTCTCTGGCCCGCGGGGTCATCTGTGCCCCCTGCTTCAGCCATTTTTCCACTTCGTCGAGTTTGACCGCGAATACGCCGTCTCTCAGGGGGTCATAGTGCCCCAGCACGCTGAGCACTTTCCCATTTCTGGGATTTCTGGAATCAGTCACGACAAGCCTGTAGTAAGGCCGGTTTCGCTTTCCGACTCGCTGTAATCTGATCTTAACCAATCGTATACCTCCGTCCGTTTAGTCTTAAGGCGGGGTTTATTATAATGAGAATGCCCCTTCTTTTCAAGTATCAGTTTTTTAAGGTCGTTATGGCTTTTCGGCGGTCCGCAGAACTGAAGATGAAGCTGGCCGAAACCAGGACTTCAGCGCCGGCATTTTTTGCCAGCTGCGCAGTTTCGCCGTTTATGCCGCCGTCGATGGCGATCCTGTAGCCATAGCCCTTTTCTCTTTTAAGCCTGGCAAGTTCCTCCACCTTGGGAAGGACCTCGGGCATAAATTTCTGTCCCGCGAAGCCGGGATTCACGCTCATCACGAGGATCCATTCCAGTTCGCTGAGATACTCGCCGATGGCGCTCACGGGCGTGGGAGGGTTAATGGCCAGGCCGGCCTTTTTGCCGTACTTCTTTATTTCCGCGAGGGTCTCCTCTATGGGGCTTCTGGCCTCGGGGTGGAAGATGATTATGTCAGCCCCCGCGTCGGCGAAGTCTTTTATGTACTTCAGGGGATCCACGATCATCAGATGGGCATCGAGGGGAAGAGCCGTCAGTCTCCTTATGGCCCTGACTATAATGGGGCCGAAGGTGAGGTTCGGGACGAAACATCCGTCCATAACGTCCAGATGGAGAAAATCGGCGCCGGCCCTTTCGACGCTCTCGATCTCCTCTCTCAGCTTCGTGAAATCTGCCGATAATATTGAAGGCGAGACGAGAACGCTCATTTTTTCCTCCGGGAATCGATTTCCTCCATGATTTTCTTGATGATTTCGAAGCCCTCGAAGTTTTTCCTCGTCCTTTTTTCCCTGAATACCCGTTCCAGGTCGCCGTATCCATGTTTTTCGTAAATGTAAGCCTGAAGCAGGAGTTCGAGCTTATCGGCGGCTCTCACGAGGCGCCCCTCGGGTGTTGACCTCTCTTCGAATTCGAGCCAGAGTTCAGCCAGCTCGGGAAGGCCCGCCTTTTCGAGTATGTCCGATACGGCCCTTTTTTCTCCCTCGCTTATGGGTTCCTCTCCTATATAATCGCGGGATTCGAGGTGCAGGTCTCCTATTTTCGCCTCCCCAATCTCGTGCAGGAGGGCGATCTTGAGGGC
>DRBW01000083.1 GCA_011042705.1 Caldifarciminota bacterium | reverse complement strand
CCTTATGTCGGCCCTGATCCCCTTCTGCCTCTTCCACTGAACGAAGGGGCCGAACTCGTCGCTGAGAGATTCAGAGGTTATGACCACATATTCCAGGCCCGTGCCCTTCGTCTCTCCGCGAACATCCTCCGGATTTAAAACGACTTTTCTCACCCAGTCGGCATTCCGGCATCTTCTCCCATCATCCAGAGTTTTTCTCGACCTGAGTCTGAATCTCAGGGCCCTCAGGAGGACTACCGACCTCTGGGCCGGAAGGTACCTGCCGACATTAACTCTGAGCAAAGCCACTTTCTGCCCGAATAGATGTCCGGTGCCGGTTATTTCAACGAGACTGGATGGGTATGAACCAGATCCAGCGTAGACGAGGGGATCGGGTTCCGGAAAGGGTCCGGGTCTCCCGACGAGGGGTGACGGAGGAGGTGCCGGGGGAGGGGTCACGTTCCGCAGAGTCTCAGCTTCAACGGCAAGGATCTCCACATCGAAGGGCTCCCTATCGGGATCGATAGCCACGAGAACGTTATCGACGGGAAGGAATGGACGGCCTGTCTCTCCAGCAAGGGCAAGATCGCCGTATTCGACGAGCCTGTATCCCTTGATTTCCTTCAGGTTCAGGGCCTTTCCGCCATAGTCAAGTTCGAAGACCCCGGAAGCGACTATAACTGCGAGAAATATGATCGGGTTCATAGGCTTATTATACGTCCGCTTGAAGGTACTTCAAAGCCTGCCCGACGAAATAAAAGATGGGAACGGCATTGCGGCCGATGAAACCGCCAACAGGCTGAGATTGACTTTTTCGAAAGGCAAATTTCCCATGGTGATCTCCCTCTATGTGGCATGAATTCTATTTCCCTTGACAGAAAATTCGAAGTGTTTTACATTTACAAAAGTGGGAGGTGAATTATGCTGCGTTATTTGATTCCGGTCCTGCTCGCCGGATCCCTCTCCTTTGCGGAAAACCTCATCACAAACCCCGGCTTCGACGAGTACCCCTGGAATTACGGATGGCATATTTACTTAGAAGGCGACGCTACCTACAGGCCCGATTCCATTCGCTTTCTGTCTCCGCCCCGAAGTTGCTGGCTATCGGTCTGGGACTGCGGGGGAATGGGGTCAACCATAGAACTGCGTCAGGAATTCTCACAGGCGGTTAATTGCACTGTCAGCGCTTATTTCTTCCTCGATATTATCGGGGGCCTGACGTCTCTCACGAAGATCCTGCTGAAAATAAACGGTGACTGGCGGGTAGTCTGGCTCAGCAAAGATTTTGGGAATCCCACATGGATCCGATTTCACATGACCTTCGATTCAACACAGGTGATATCGGGAATAAGATTCTTCGTTGACTCCTATGGGTGTGACGTGGACCTGTGGGTCGACGATGTCTACGTCTCGGGCAACGTACTGGAAGTCAAAGAAGCCGGGAAATATGGGGGCGGAAAAATAAAAATCTCTCCCAATCCCTTCAGGAAAAACCTGCTTCTTTTAGTCGAGTATCCCGATGCGGTGAGGGAAAAGCTTCCGGTGACGGCGAAGCTCTATGACGTCACCGGGAGGCTCGTTAAATCCCTGCAGATCGATCCCCTCTCGGGCTGCGCAGTCTGGGATGGGACCGACATGAAGGGAAAGGAAACGGGCAGAGGGTGTTTCATCATAAAGCTGGAGGATTCACATGGGAAAGAATTGCGCGGTTTTCCGCTACAGAAAGCCATCAAGTTTTAGAAAGTTTCTCATGTACTTTGGGCTCTTCCTGGCCTCGTCAATGCCGGGCAGCCTGATGGGTCATCTCACAGTGATCGATTCGATCTACATCGGCGGCAGGCCGGGACAACTTGCCATCGTATCTGGCCTTCACAAGCTTTACGCCGTCGATAGCGATTCTAATGTCATATATGTGATCGACCTTCAGAGCAGTGCCCTGATCGATTCTCTCATTTTCCCGCGTCACCCGGATTTTCTCGTAGCCGATCCACATCAGAAATGGCTTTTCGTGGCGGTGCGATCTGATAATTCCGGCCTGAGACACGACCTGTACAGGTTCAACTGCATAAACGATGCCCTGATAGGGCACACTTACCAGGGCCTTTTCAGGGGTAAACATTTCTGTATCGATTCCACTGGGCACCTCTACATCCCATCGGAGCGTAACTGGGAGATGCTATTAAAATTAAGCGAAGTGGATCTGATTACCGTCGACAGCATATATACGGGATATTTTCCCATCTTAGTTGTGGCCGACTGGCTGACACCGACCGTCTACACAGCTCGATATAGGATCAACGTAGTCCTGGCAGTGGATACTGAGATCGACACCCCGGTGAGGGCTCTCGCTGTCTGGAGAGATCCCGTTTCCATGTGCGGATGCGGGTCGCCCATCCTTTATATAGTGCACTCCGAATCGGACACCATCTCCGTCGTCGACATGCAATCGCTACAGACGAAGAAACTGATAATTCTCGAGGGCATTGCTGATCACATAAACTGCAATCCCGGGTTAAACCGGGCTTACGCCGCCATGCACGATGCCCGGAAAGTTGCCGTGATAGACGGATATACCTACGAGGTGGCGGAATATGTGGAATTGAACGGCGAACCGAGCTGCATCGCCGTGGATGAGACGACAGACAGGCTCTACGTGAGCTGTCCGGACGGCGGGAAAATATACGTCCTGGAAGACACTCCCTGAGCTCTGGGAACGTGGATATTTAACAACTCCGCCTGGAGCTGAAAGCGAAAAGCAATTTTACATTTGATTGAGTGTTACGTATAGATTTTCAATGCCCTGTCTTTGAGGGAAGGGATCGCTCGACGCAGCAGGTGAATTTCCCCCTGTTGCCCCCGGAAGAGGCCAGACATTCTCCTTATGGGTGAAAAGAAAAACTCTCTTATGGACTTCTCCAGCCTTTTTCTGTTGCGCTTCCCCGCCCAGAATCCTTGAAGTTTATTAACTGGATACCGATGTCCCCCGCCTGAATAAATATCTTTCTGTTTTGTTACCACAGGGGTTTGCCTTCCCCCTTTAAAGGGGGAAGGCAAACCCCAAAAATCTCTCCTTGACCTCCCTCAGGAATAAATCACCTGACCTTGACCAGCTTCCTCGCTATAACCCGCCCTTCTGTCTCAAACCTCAAAAAGTACACTCCCGGAGCCACATCCCTGCCCCACCTCAACTCGTGGAGGCCTTTTGACATAACCCCTTCCGCCAGTACATCAAGTCTGCGCCCAGCCGCATCATATACGCTCGCCTTTACCCACATGTCCTCCGGAAGATTGAAGGAAATCGAAGCAACATTCCTCGCAGGATTGGGATTGATGGTCACGGGAACATCCAGTTTACCTGCAACACCCGCTCCCATGGTCCCTCCGTTCGTGAGGTCAAGAACGGCATCTCCCGTCTGATAGACCACATCCCCGTCCTCGTCGGTCAGTGTGAAGTGATAGAGATATTGCCCCGGCTCTAAACTTGCGAAACCCACATAGGTTATGCCGTCAAAGGCATTATCGTCGTAGGGGTAAAGCCTGAACATGTCGAGCTCCTGATCTTCTCCAGTCCGCGTTATGGGCACAACCCGGACAGTTAAATCCCTCTGAGTCTTCCGCCTCTCGTAAACCTCCCAATCATACCCTGTCCAGTGCTGCCAGGCTATCGCCGAAACCCTCGAATTATATTCCTCGTTCCCGTCTATCGAAGGATACTTATCGGGAAGGGTATCATCGGATAGATTGACTATCTCGCCTCCCATCTGGGGCCACGGAGCTATGTACTGATAGTAAACGTCCCAGTCACCGTCCCTGTCGTCCTGATAAACCATTTTCACGCCTCCGCAGAAAATCAGATCGGGATACATGGAGTTACCCTCGGGGTTGTTCTGCAAAACCCTCTCGTAATTCCAGTCGAGAACGTAATCGCTCACCCTCGGCGGCTCTTCCCACCCCTCATTTCCGCAGAGCAAAACGAAATTCATCCCTATCTCCCAGGGCATTCCCTCCCGTTTATACATCCACGCGCAGGCTCCCCAATCTGACGCAAGAGATGGCGATCCGTTCATATAGTCTGGCCAGGGACCTCCGAAAACCGTGTCCATCACGAAGTCATCCCAGGCCTCGCCCCATCCCCACGGATTCCTGTGATTGCCCTGTGGATCGAGCGCCTCGTAAGCAATCGCAGACCTGTCCTGATTCACCAGCTTCTTCATCCATGCTATAACACACCCTCCATCCGCAGCAGGAAAAACATCAGGCGCAAAGGACACGTACCTCCTGTGCCTCACTATCGGGATCAAACTATGCTCTGGATCAACAGACGGAAGCCCGCCATCCCCACCTCCTAAGACGGCACCACCACCGAAATTCCCAGGCTCCCCGAGTATCCGCCTCCTGTGCAACTCATAGAGATCGTTCGATATCCTCTTATCATCTATCAAAACCACCGGAACCGCATCATTTGTCTGCTTCTGATAGTAAATACTCCAATCGCCGCCTCTCTTGTCGCTCCAGACTATATGCACTGTTTGCGTGTTCGGCTCATAAGCCACTACCGGACGCTCCGGGAAATAAACTCCATCGGAAGGCCCTGTCTGCATCGAATCGGGATCGACAAAACGCCCTGAATCCTTCCCATCCACGAGCGATACCGGCATCTCAGGCCCCAGGGGCTCAGGATAATGCCCCGGCTCGTAGTATATCCTCCACTTCCTGTAGTAGATCTCCCAGTTGCCGTTCCTGTTGTCCATCCATACCACATGCGCATCCACATGATCCCCCTCAGAAGGCTCTAAAGCTATATCGGGATAGGCCGAGTGATATCCATCGTCCGGTGTTATTATCCTTCTCTCGAACAGCAAGAACCCCTCGGGCGTGTAGACCTTCAAAGCAACCTCATAGGTGGGATGATGCCATGTGTTATCGGTCATGTACACTATGTGCTGATATCCATTAACATCTACTTTCACT
>DRBW01000259.1 GCA_011042705.1 Caldifarciminota bacterium | reverse complement strand
GATGAGCAGGAAAAGGTAAATCTATTATGCCGTGAGATACAGGAAAGCCAGATATTCAACGAATTTGTGAATTTAATGGGTTGGGACTGTCTTGTGCTTCGTGGTTATTGAGGCACATGGGGAAAAGGTTTACAACGACACCCGCGGCTATCAGCCACAAAGCTTCATGAAGTAGATTCTACCATGAATCAGCCAGTAGTATTTCATGTTCTTTCATGGGGAAGCAAGGAGAATTTACTGGCAAAGAAACGGGAACCAGAAGCCCCTCATCGGGTCTATATAAATAGATGCGGGTTCCCAGGGTTGACAAACAACTTGCGATGTGTTAACTTAATAACAGAGAGGTGAGAGATGGTAAAAAAAGCTGTGCTGACTTTGATTATATCGATCAGTTTTCTCGGGGCAGCTTCTGTTGTCATAAATGAGGTCTCCTTCGGAGACCTTCAGTGGGTGGAGCTCCATAATTTGACGGGGGCGGAAGTCAATCTCAACGGCTGGATTATAGAAAACGCCAAGGGAGCCGATGAGCTTTACGGCACCATACCGCCTTTTGGCTATATCGTCATAACTGAGTCCAAATCTCTCTTCACTCAGGCTTTTCCCGATGTGGATCGAAACAGGGTCCTGGAAATCAGGGACGGCAGCATCGGGAAGGGGCTTTCCGGCAAATCCGATATGCTTCTCCTCAAGGATTCGAGGGGGAACATCGTTGATTTCCTCAACTGGGGACAGCCGGACCCCTTCTGGCCCAATTACATCTCTTCTCTGTGGGATCCGGGTATAACTCCCATCAAAACGGTTATAGCGAGGATCCCTGACGGTCAGGACACCGATTCTCCTTACGATTTTAAGTCGGTGGGTCAACCGACGCCGGGCGAGGAAAATCCCACTTCCTCCGGGCTTGACGTGTCTTCCTGGGGAAAGATAAAGGCCATTTTCTCCGGAGGCAGGAAAGGCTAATTGTCACGGGGCATGAAACTTCTGTGGGTCGACGACGAGATCGAGGGCTTCCGCCCCCACATTTTATTTCTCGAAAAGGAAGGCATAGAGGTAAGGGCTGTAGACCACCCGGCCGACGCCATAAAGATACTCGAAAAGGAATCCTTTGACCTGATACTCCTCGATTACCGCATGCCCGAGATGAACGGGCTGGAGCTCCTTAAGGAGGTCAAAAAGGCTGCTCCTCACATTCCTGTCGCCCTCGTGACCATGGTAACAGACAGGGACATCATCGAGGATTCCATCGCCGAGGAGGTCTTCGACTACATCGTGAAACCCGTGCAGCCATCGCAGATACTGGCCCTCCTGAAGAGGCTCCAGCTCAAGGAGATCAAACAGAGAAGGCTCGGGAAGAAGCTGATAGAGATATACCGGGAGATCGAATCGCTCCCGCAGGACTACGAGGGATGGCTGAGAAAGGGCAGACTCTTCTCTCTCTGGAGGATCGAGGCCGAAGAGGAGGAAACCCTGGAGAGCGAACTCTCGGCGCAGAACCTGGAGTTTGCCCGCTGGATAGAGAGAAATTATCCCTCCCTCCTCAAGGAAGAAAGCTACACCATGTCCCACAACGTGGTCGCACGGGAGGTGCTCCCCGAGCTAAATTACGCCGGCAAGGTCGCCTTTTTCGTCTTCGACAATTTCCGCCACGACCAGTTCATGCGCATGCTGAAAGAGCTGCCCCGATCCCTGAAGGTCGAGCAGAAGGACTACATGGCTCTCCTCCCAACTGCCACGCCCTATGCCAGGAACTCCCTCTTCGCCGGCATATTGCCCGTTGACATAGAGAGAAGGCACCCGGGCTGGACGAAGGACAACCGCCACGAGATAGAACTGATGCTCGAACAGCTGAGGGAAAAGGGCTATAGCTGGGCAAAACTTGATTTCAAGAAGATTAACTCCCTAAACGAACTGAAGGATATCCATGTCGGAAATGCCGACATGGAGGTATACGTGGTTAACTTCCTCGACCTCCTTTCCCACCTCAGGCAGGAGATTCAGGCTCTGAAGGAGCTCTCTCCCGACGGAGAGGGGTTCATCCGCTGGAGCAGCTTCGTCCTGAGCGAATCCAACCTCTTCGACAAATTCACGGTGCTCGCTCAGAAGGGTTACGTCATTTTCCTCACCTCAGATCACGGATGGGTCGAAGCTTACAATCCCGCCATAATTCAGGGCGGAGGCGAATTAACCCGGGGACTGCGCTACAAATTCGGAGACTCCGTAAAGCCCCAGAGCAAGGGCGTGCTTCTTGTAAGAGAGCTCAGGGAGTACGGACTGCCGAGCTTGAGGGGGCAGGGGCGACTTGCCCTTGCCACCGATTACGCCTATTTCGTGTATCCCTCCGATCCTCACCGCTTCGAAAAAAGATACAAAGGCGGCATATACCACGGGGGGATTTCTCTGGAGGAAATGGTAATCCCCCTCATAAAGCTGGTGGCTGCGTGAATCCGCAGGTCTCGTCGAGATAATTTATCAGGTTCGCCATATCCTCGGGGAGTCCCGCCTTGAATTCCACCTCGAGCTTCTTCGTGGGATGCATGAGCTTCAGTTTATAGGCATGAAGCGCCTGCCTGTCCATTATCTCCAGTATATGTGCCACCTTATCGGCGGCATCGGTGGGAACTATGCCCAGGATCTTCCTCGTATCGCGCCCGGAATAGACCGGATCACCCACGACGGGATGCCCGAGGTATTCGAAGTGCACCCTGATCTGATGTGTCCTCCCCGTCCTGAGAGAGACCTCGAGGAGCGTCGCAAGCCTGTCATAGCGCCTGATGACCCTGTACTCTGTCACGGCTTGCCTGGAGCGAAAGGGCGTCACGGCCATCCTCTTTCTGTCGATGGGATGACGGCCGATGGGGGCATCGATCATGCCTTTATCGAGGGGAACCGCTCCCCAGACCACGGCCAGGTATATCCGCCTGGCAGTTTTCAGCTCCATCTGTCTTCCCAGACTGCGCAGGGCCACGTCGGTCTTGGCAACGACGAGAAGCCCCGTGGTGTCCTTGTCGAGCCTGTGAACCACACCGGGCCTCGTTTTATCCCCCGTCCTGGGCAGATCCCTGTATCTGGCGAGCAACGCGTTTATCAGCGTTCCCTCGTAATTCCCCCTGGCGGGGTGGACAACCATGCCCTTGGGCTTGTTAATCACCACGATGTCGCCGTCCTCGTAGATGACCTCAACGGGGAGGTCCTGGGCGAGTATCTCGAACTTGTCGGGGATCTCAAACCTGGCGACTATCCTGTCGCCGCTCTTGACCTTATAGCCGGGTTTGGAGGGCTTCTCGTTTACAAGTACTTTCCCCTCTTTGATAAGTTTCTCCGCCTGACTCCTGGAGACGCCGATGCCGCTCCGGACCAGGTAGGTATCGAGCCTGGTTCCGGCCATCTTCTCCGACACGACTCTCTCGAAATACTTTTCCATCGGATGCTGGTTCTGGCGCTCACGAGAGCAGGGTTTCCTTCTGTATCCTGATGAGCTCCTTTATCCCCGACCATGCCATGTCGAGCATTTTGTTCAGCTCTTCTCTGGTGAAGGACCTCTTTTCACCCGTCCCCTGAATCTCCACCAGCCTCCCCGATTCGGTCATGACGACGTTCAGATCCACATCAGCCTGGGAGTCCTCCTCGTAGGAAAGGTCGAGGAGGATCTCTCCCTTAACTATCCCAACTGAAACGGCGGCGACAAATTCCTTGATGGGGTCTTCCCTTATGAGCCCGTGCCTCTTCATGAACCTCACGGCATCGTAGAGAGCGCAGAATCCCCCCGTTATCGATGCGGTCCTGGTGCCGCCGTCGGCCTGCAGCACGTCGCAGTCGATTATGATGGTGTACTCCCCGAGCTTAGAGAGGTCCACGGCGCCCCTGAGGGCCCTGCCGATCATCCTCGAGATCTCGACGCACCTCGAATCGGGCCTGCCCATCCTGATCTCGCGGACTTTCCTTTCCGGCGTGGAACGGGGAAGAAGCGCGTATTCGGCGGTGACCCAGCCTTCTCCCGTTCCCTGCAGGAAATTCGGGACCTTATCCGTAACGGTGGCTGTACACAGGACCTTCGTGTCTCCGACCTCGATGAGCGCAGAACCTTCGGGGTCCTTGAGGTAATTCCTCGTTATCCTGGTAGGCCTTATTTTACCCGGTTCTCTCATCTGCCCTCCTTTACATTCTCTCGGGAGCTTCCACTCCGATGAGCTCGAGCCCCTTCTTCACGACGTTGCCCACGCCCAGAGACAGAAGGAGCCTCGCCCTGGAAATCTCCTCGTCCTCGGTGACGATCCTCACCTTCTGATAGTAGTTGTGGTAGAGGGACGCCAGCTCGAGCAGATAGTGGGGCATGAGGTGAGGGCTCCTGTTCCTGGCTATTTCCTCTATCAGATCCTGGAAAAAGAGCATCTTCCTCAGAATGGTCCTCTCCTCGGGGAGCTTTAGCTCAGACGGATCGGCCCCCTCGGGAGAGAGGCCCCTGGAGGAGGCGAATTCCAGGAGGCTTCTTGCCCTCGCGTGAAGATACTGAACGTAATAAACCGGATTCTCCCTGCCCAGCGTCCTTGCCAGGTCGAGGTCGAAGTCCAGATGCGACGAAACGGAGCGCAGCAGGAAGAAAAACCTGGCGGCATCTACCCCCACCTCGTCGAGAAGCTGATCCATGGTGAAGAATTCTCCCTTCCTCTTTGACATCACGACCCTCTCGCCGCCCCTCACCAGATTCACCTGCTGCACTATGAGGACCTCGAGCCTGTCGCCTCCGACCCCCATGGCTTCGAGCCCCGCCTTCATCCTGGCAATGTGCCCGTGATGGTCGGGTCCAAGAAGGTCTATCATGTACTCGTAGCCGCGCCTGTATTTGTCGTAATGGTAGACGAGGTCGAAGAAATAGTAAGTGGGCTCTCCGTTGCTCCTCACCAGCACCCGGTCCTTCTCGTCGCCGAACTGGCTTGACCGGAAATAGAGCGCCCCTTCGCTCATGTAGGTGTG
>DRBW01000022.1 GCA_011042705.1 Caldifarciminota bacterium | reverse complement strand
CCAGGTTTCTCAACAGAAAAGGCTCTTCATATCTGACTTCGCCTATCATTTTATCCCTCCCCTCTTGCCTATTAGATAAGTCAGGGAACTACAGGTGTCAAGTGTGCATTTTTTGCACAACCACGGGTGTCACCGCCTCAGAATTCCAGCTCGACCTTCTCGACGGATTCGGGCTTCTCCCCGAGAAAACGGTATATGAGTTCCTCGTAATGGGGAGGAATGTCGGTGAGATAAACCCTAAGGTTTCCCCTGCCCTTTTCCCGCAGAAATCCCTTCTCGCCGAGATATTCCCTCGCCTTGCGCGCCACCTCATGGGAGACGTTGATCAACTTCACTCCGGGACCCATGACCCTCGAGATGGTCTCGGTCAAAAGGGGGTAGTGGGTACACCCCAGAATGAGGCTGTCGACCTTTCCCCTGAGCTCATCGAGATACATATGGGCCACCAGCTCAGGTATCTGCCCGGTTACCAGTCCCTCCTCCGCAAGGGGAACGAAAAGGGGGCAGGGCCTGCAAAGGACCTGGAAGTCACCCCTCTTCTTTATCTCCCTGACGTGTCGGCGGCTCTCTATGGTGGCGATGGTTCCTATAACGCCTATCCTCCCGCTCTCCGCTGTCCTGCAGGCCTCCTCGACGCCCGGCTCGAGCACACCGAGAATCGGAAGGTCCCTGTATTTAGCCCTCAGGTGCTCTATGGCAACGCTGGAAACGGTATTGCAGGCGACAACTATAAGCTTTATGTCGAAGCGGCGGAGGAAATCAACATCCTGCTCTGCAAATCGTTTGATGGTTTCCTCAGATTTCGTCCCGTAGGGCACCCTGGCAGTGTCTCCGAGGTATATTATGTCCTCTGCCGGAAGAACTCTCCTCAGCTCCCTGACAGCAGTGAGCCCACCTATTCCCGAGTCAAATACGCCGATGGGCCTATCGGCCTCGCTCGTATTTCTCTTTGAACTTCTTGATTCCGCGGTAGATCCCATAGGCTATTTTCTCCTGGTATTTCCTGGAGGCCAAAAGCTTCTCCTCCCTCCTGTTGGAGAGAAAGCCCACCTCCACCAGAACTGCTGGCATATAGGCTCCGAAAAGCACATAAAAGCCGGCCTGCTTCACTCCCCTGTCGGGTTTCTTCAGCGTCTTCGCCAGTGACTGCTCTATGTAAGCCGCGAGGTCCTGGGATTCCCGGAGAAACTCATTTTGAGCCATATCCATGAGGATGTATTTCAGAATGTCGGTTGTATCCACCATGTTCTTGATCTCATACTTGATCGCGGAGTTCTCGTAAGCAGCCACAGCCCTCTCCCACTCGGTCCGCGGTTCGGACAGAAAATAGGTCTCCACCCCCGATGCCTTCCTGTTCCTCCCGGAATTGCAGTGAATGGATATGAAGAGATCGGCACCGGCCCTGTTGGCTATCTTCGCCCTCTCGAGAAGGGGCACGAACCTGTCCCTGTCTCTGGTGAGAAGCACCCTGACTCCGAGCTTCTTCTCCAGGATCCTTTTGAGCTTCTTCGCTATGGAAAGGGTTATGTTCTTCTCCTTAGTGCCCCTCGGCCCGATCGCCCCCGGATCTTTGCCGCCGTGGCCGGGGTCAATCACTATGAGGGATATCTTTCTCTTCTTCCCCGACCCCTTCACCGGTTTTTCGCCCGAAAGGGGAGCAGCGTTGCTCCCCCCTTCTCCGACGAAATAAACCTTCAAAAGCCCGGGAGAGCTCTCCTTCCACCATCGGATTTCCCCGGCGTATCGGATATCGAAGGTCACGCCTTTCAGGGTGTGAAAAACTTTGACGACTTCAAAAAGTCCTCTGGAATCCCTGAACTTCCAGCGCCCCCGATAAAAGCCCCGCTTTATGGAAATGGACAGGCCCCCGTTTTTCTCTCTGAGCCTGGGCTTTAAATCCCCGTTGAACCTGAGGACGAATATCACGGTGTCGCCCTTCTCGTCCAACCGTGCCTCCTTCACGCTCGGAGGATATCTGGAAACTATGAACCTCTTCTTTTCAGTATCCCAGTAGTAGGTCCTGGGGGTTACCCTGGAAAGGATATCGGCCCAGACATCGGCCGAGAGATAAAGCCCGCTTGAATCGAAGAGTATCTCGTCGGTCGGAAAATCGGTGCCGTCCACCCTGTAGGTCGAATCGTCGGGATAGATCCAGACCTTATGGCCGTAAGCTACAAAACCGCTCTTTCGTCCTGCCTTGAGGGCGGGAAACCCGAAGGACTTTCTGATGGAATTCAGGGAGACGAGATCGTATTCGCCGACCTTCCTGACGGGGACGGTAAGGAATTCAAGGGAAAGAAGGAAGAGAAGAAAAAGCTTCATCTCTTTTCCCTTTTTAACGCCCTCTGGATCTCCTCTTCGATCATCCTTCTCTTGATAGCTTCCCTCTTCTCGTATTTCCTCTTGCCCCTGACGAGGGCGAGTTCCACCTTGACGAGATGCTTCTTGAAGTAAATCTTGAGGGGAATGAGCGTCAGGCCTTTTTCCTTGACCTTCCCGATGAGCCTTTTGATCTCGTACTTGTTGAGCAGCAATTTCCTCGGACGTTTCGGATCGTGGCCGAAGTGGGATGCGCTTTCGTAGGGGGCTATGTGCAGGTTGTGCAGGATAACCTCTCCGTTCTCCACTGTGGCATAGCTGTCAACGAGGGAGACTCTCCCCTCCCTTATGGACTTTACCTCGCTGCCCTTCAGCACAATGCCCGCCTCGTAGGTCTCGAGGATTTCATAGTCATGGCGGGCTTTTCTGTTTTCGACGACGACCCTTCGGTTGGAAGCCATAAAGTCAACGGGCGAAAGAGTAACCGAGGCTCAGTGTATGGATATCTCCAAAATCCCCGAAGGGCGTATAGGAGTAACCAACATGAACGCCTCTAACGGAAGCCTTGAAGCCCGCGGAAAGCCCATTCAGGATGTCTCTCTCACCCCCGGTCTTCAGATCACCCCTTTCGGTCGTGTAGCCGAGTCCCACCTCGAGAAAGGGCGACGGCGACCACAGTCCCGTGAGGGAAAGAGCAAAAGGCTGATCCAGCGCAGAGGATATGCCGGCTCCCAGGGTAAGGGACCCTATCTCGTAGACGGCTCCGAGCAAAAGCTCCGTCGGCAGCATCGCTCTCTCGTCGACGAAGGGCTTGACCTCGTAGCCCAGGTTCCTGAGGGAGGCACCGAAAGTAAGCCCTTCCCGCCCCGGGCGATAGGAAACGCCCAGATCAAAGGCGAGAGCAAAGGAAGAGTAACCGTCGATCCCCTGATAGAGGAGCTTGAAGGTCGCGCCCACGTCCATCCTTTCTCTGAGCTTCTCCTTGCGCGCGGCGCCGATGGCAAGGTGGCTCGTCGAAAAACTGCCTGTAACCTCCCCATTTTCGTCAATCTCGTCCATGGTTCCCGAGGTCAGATAGAAGAGACTCAGGCCCCATTTCCCGCCGGAAGAGAGGGAAAGAGAACCGAGCTTCACGCCGGCAATGTAGCTCGAGGCGGCGAAATCGGCTTCCCTTTCGGACATCAGGGCCGGATTGTAGTTCAAAATATCGGCGCCGTGGGGATAGGCAACCATCGAATACATGAAGAGATGGCCGTTGACGCTGGGCGGGATTCTGAGGTAATCATAGCCCAGATCCCCCTTATCGACGGCCCAAAGAGCCTGCCCTGCCAAAATCAGGATCGCTATCTTTTTCATCTCCCAATACCTCCTTGAAAGGGTATATTATCGCCCCTAAAAAACGCTGTCAACCTAAAATTCCGTTTTCCCTGTGAAATTGAACCGCTCGAGTTTAATGGCTGGAACCAGAAACCCCCTGGGAAAGCGATGTCCATACCAGCTCGTCTCCGCCACGAGGCTCAGGTCCCTCGATATAGCCGAGATCGAGGACAGCGCGTCCAGCATGCTGTCGGTGAACCTGAGGTTCTTAATGCCCTTGACCAGGGCTCCGTTCTCTATCAGGAACGTTCCATCGCGGGTCATCCCGGTCAAAACAAAGGCCCTGGGCTCAACGACGTTCGTATAGTGAAACCTCGTGACAAGGATCCCCCTCTCCGTGGACCTTATCATCTCGTCTATGCTCAAGTCTCCCGGTTCCACAGCCATGTGACCGGGAAAGGGAAAGGAATGAAAGGGCATAAGGGCGTGACCCGTGGACTCCTTCCCCTCTCTGGCAGCGGTCTTCAGATCGTAAACGAGGCTCTTCGGGACCCCTTTATCCACCAGAAGGAGCTTCTTCTTCGGCACGCCCTCAAAATCGAAACCCACTGGGAACCCTCTGACATCGAGGGGGTCGTCGTAAATGGTGAGACGCTCGCTGAAAACTTTCTCTCCGAGCTTCCCCATAAGAAAGCTACGCCCCTCCTGATAAGATTTCGCCGAGAAACCCATAAATCCCATAAAGGCGAGAAGAGTGGAAAAAGCCAGCTCCTCGAGAATGACGGTATACTCGCCAGGCTCCACATCGATGGGATCCACGGAGAGCTCTGCCTTTCTCCTCGCACGGCGGGCGACCTTCTCGGGGTCGATAGAGCGGGCATCCCTCGAAGATGCCTGAGCCCATCCCGATCCGCCGTCGCCCATCGCGTTAACCGAGAGATGGGCATCGGTAACTCTGTGATAGCAGCGCGTCCCCCGGGTATTCACGTAGACGACCTCCGAAACCCCCGATGAGTAAACGCCGAAGGCTTTGAATGGATTCAGGATCTCGATCACCTTCGAAACTGCCTCAGCGCGTTTTTCGGGAGATAAATTCGCGGTGTCCTCAACGTAGGCTCCCTCAACCTCGCCAAGCTTCACTGGACCATATATCTCCGGGAGATCGGGATCCTCCGGCATCTGACTCGCGAGCGATTCGGCCGTCCGGACCAGATCGAGAAGTGAATCCCTGTCATCGCGATTGGTCCAGGCGATTCCAGTCCTTTTCCCCAACCTGATCCTCACGCCTATGTTGACATCGGTAACGGCCATGTTCTGATGTATCCCGGAGTTGGCGTAACGGGTGAGATTTGAGT
>DRBW01000041.1 GCA_011042705.1 Caldifarciminota bacterium | reverse complement strand
GATTTTCTGCCAGATGCGCGGCATGCTCACCGAATAGTAAGCTTCCTCTAAGGGACGCCCCCAGCTCCTCGTCGATCTCAGTATGTATCGCGCATATGTCGACTTAAGCCTCTGAACATACCTGATTTTGATGCACTTTCTCCCTTCCGGCTCTATCGGGAAACTCAGTCTGATCCCCTCAGGGGCAAAGCTAAAATCGGCGTTTTCCACCACTATTTCATCGGGATAATCGCAGCTGTCGAGCGGAAAGGGATAATATAGATAAGCTTCGACCTTTTCCCCGGTCAAATTCTTGAAAGTATATTCGCCTTCAACTGCAATACGGGCGCTATCCAGTGTTACAACAATACTTTCAGACTCAAAAGAATAGGGAACTCCCAGAAATAACGATAACAGGAGGACTCCCGTCAAAATCATGGTATCAATATCTTCTCAGTCCGAATCGTTCCCCCTTCATCGGAAACCCTGAGGAGATAGACCCCTTTCCTGATTTTCGGGAAGGCAAAGAAGTGGACCCCTCTGGACAGAATTCCCCTGTGGATCTCCGACAGCACCCTTCCAGTGGGTTCGATCAGCTCGATCTCGAGAGGCCGATCCTTGTGTAAATTCAGAACTACGCCGTCCCTCACGATTTTCAGCTCAAGCGGAGGTTTTCTGCGTGAAACCCTTTCCCCAACCCGATTATAGCCGAACACTATGTTCCTGTGGACCGTTTCACCGGCTTGTACATAGACAGATTCCTGATATGCACCATATTCGGGATGATAAGCGGAAAGGAGATACATTCCCTCTCCCAGGCCGAAAAGCCAGTAATCACCTGAATTCATTCCTTCTCCACAGCTCAAACAGCTCTGGTGTCCCATCTCACCCGATGCTGTAACCCTTATGTTCTCGAGACACGCATTTCCCGGTCCCAGAACTATGCCGAAAATGTTGCCGTAGTCATCGTTAGGGGTACCCGGAGTCGGGGTAAGGTCGAAATACCACGATATATATTGGTCTTCCCACATCGGCATGCAGGAAGGACCCATTATGTTGAGGCGGCTCGCAGACGCGCCGGTCGGAGGTGTGGTGAATTTCGTGGGGCTATAAAATCCCCAGTTATTCCAATCCACATTCCCCCATATTATCCAATCGACTAATGATCCATCATCGTTATATAACTTCAAGGTATCCGCATCGTCGCCCAGAGAGAAAACACCAGAGGTGTTCCACGTGCCTACGACGAGGTAAAAAGTATCGACGATATTCCCCTGGTCGATAACGGCCGTTCCCTCGTGGGTTACGATCGTCCACCCCCCGACATCCCCAAGGTAAATGTCAGGCTCAGCGTGGAGCTCAATCCATTCAGAAGAACCGGGTCCGGGCTTTATCTCGTTCACGAAGGTGATCACATATGGATTGGCAGACAGGGCCCCACAGATCGACAGGACGACAACAAATAAACAACTTCTCATTATACACCTCCCACTGTTGGAACCTTCTGTTGATTAAATAAACCCTGATGAAGCAAGTTGCAAGCACTTTCTGAACTTGAGCGCAAATTACCCCCTCTTCCTTCGCAAAATTTTGCGGGGCTTCCTATGGCCCCCGGCAAATCAGAATTTTGAAAAAATAAGAGAGCGCGGTCCGCTTTGCGGACCGCGCTCAACATCTTTTCGGAAATTCAAGCTGAGGCTACGCTCTATTGTATCACTCGCACTTGGAGTAGCCGCAGTCCCGACAGATCATGCAGCCCTCGGTGTAGACCATCACTCCCCCGCACTCGGGGCAGATCTCCGCATCTCTATAGGAATCCTCCTCGCTCTTTTTGCCGTCCCCGGCCATGAGGAGGACCGGGCTGACAACCGCCGATTTGCCGTTTTTCTTAGGCAACAGCTCAAGCTGCTCGCCGCCCTTGAGATACTTCTCCAGCGCCTTCGCGATGGCATCGGGCACCGAGAAGACTATCTCGCCGTCCTCCTGCCTCACGGGCGTGGAGCTCTTTATCGACTTGAGCTGTTTGATGACTTCTTTCGGCGAGATGCCTGACCTGAGTGCGAGAGAAATAAGACGTCCTATAGCCTCCGTAAAGGCCATCGAGGAGGATCCCGACTTTCCGAGGTGGACAAATACCTCAAAAAGTCCGTATTCGTCTTCATTCACCGTGACATACAGGCTCCCCATCTCCGTTTGCATTTTTATGGTGCGCCCTTTCGTCACCAGCGGCCTGGAACGAGGCGAGATCGTCCCCGCCCTTTTTCTTTTCTCGTTTTCTTTTGCCACCATTATCACCTGCTCCTTCCTTGAACCATCCCTGTAAACAGTGATGCCCTTGAGGTTCAACTCATAGGCAAGCATATAAGCCTTTTCTACATCTTCCGGTGTGGCTTCGTTCGGCATGTTTATCGTCTTTGAAACGGCGTTATCGACATATCTCTGAAAGGCAGCCTGCATGCGAACGTGTTGTTCGGGCGATATATCAAAGGTGGTATCGAAGATCTCCCTGACCAATTCAGGCAATTCCTCGACGTCCTTTATGGTTCTCCTGCCGGCCAGTTTCTCCATCAGAGCTTCTGAGTACACCCCCATTTCCCGGAGGGCCTCCTCAAGATACCTGTTCGCATAAAGAAGTTCTTTGCCGCCCAAAACCCTCTTCACGTAGACAAGGGAAAAAATGGGCTCAATGCCGCTCGAGGTGTCGGCGATCATGGAAATGGTGCCGGTGGGTGCAATTGTGGTCACTGTGGCATTCCTCATGGGAGGCTCAAATATGCTCTTTTCTATGTTGGGAAAAGACCCCCTCTCCTCGCCGAGCTCCCTGGATTTTCCGCGGGCAGTTTCCTGGATGAACTTCATGACCTCGCTGCCTATGTCCAGGGCTTCGCGGGAGCGATAGGGCACCCCGAGCTGGATCAGCATGTCGGCGAACCCCATGACGCCGAGCCCTATCTTTCTGTTGGCCATCGTCATCTCTTCGATCTCGGGGAAGGGAAAATGGTTGGCATCTATGACGTTGTCGAGAAAGTGAACGGCATCCTCCACCGTCTTCCTGAGTCCATCCCAGTCGATCCTCTCGAGGGCCTCTTTCAGGGTTGCTTTTCTGCCCTTCTCGAGGAAGAACATGTCGCCGTGAACAAACTTCGCCAGGTTGACAGAGCCCAGATTGCACGATTCGTAGGGAAGTAGAGGCTGTTCACCACAGGGATTCGTGGATTCGATCTCGCCAGCACCGGGCACGGGGTTGAAGCGATTTATAATGTCGATAAAAATGACGCCCGGCTCTCCGTTACGCCATGCCCCTTCGACGAGCTTTTTCCACACCTCTCTCGCCCTCAGTTTGCCCACAACCTTCCCGGAGCGCGGATTAATGAGCTCGTATTCCTCATCCTTTTTAACGGCCTCCATGAACCTGTCGGTTATGGCCACCGATATGTTAAAGTTAGCGAGCTCACCTTCCTGGTGTTTTGCCGCTATAAAGCCGAGGATATCCGGGTGATCTACCCTCAAAATCCCCATATTGGCGCCCCGGCGCCTGCCGCCCTGCTTCACGGCTTCTGTGGCCTCGTTGAACACCTTCATAAAGGAAATCGGACCCGAGGCCACCCCACCCGTGGAGCTCACGATGTCGTTTCGGGGTCTGAGCCTTGAAAATGAGAATCCGGTTCCTCCTCCCGTCTTATGGATTATCGCGGTTTTTTTTACCGCCTCAAAGATCTCCTCCATGGAATCTCCCACGGGAAGGACGAAGCAGGCCGAAAGCTGGCCAAGAGGCGTCCCCGCGTTCATCAGGGTGGGGGAGTTGGGGAGGAATCTGAACTCGACCATCATGTTATAAAATTTCTCCGTTACGGCCTCCACATCGGCCGAGTTATCATAAAGCCTCTCCACTTCTGCGATGGCCTTTGCCACCCGCAGAAACATCTCCTCGGGAGTTTCGATAACTTCCCCTCTATCGTTTTTCTTCAGATACCTGTTCCTCAAAATCGTCAACGCGTTCTCGGAAAGGCTCAACTCACTCAATACCATTTCTCTAACCCCCTTATTTACAAAGACTTATAGAATTTTCGGGCCCACTTTTCCACATTATATAATTCACCCTTCTGTCTGTCAAATGGAAAGTACAACCCGTTAATTCCCAATGACATAACTCGCCAGACTTATCTGGAGGGCTATCAAATATTGATCAATAACTCAAAAGGGAAATTGCGACAAGCTGCCAATTCCTTCTCAAAGAAAAACAAAGTATTAACGCTTCCCGAAGCTCAAGTTTCTCATAACAAAATGAACCCTGAATTTTCCTAAGTCGCTGTGGGACATAGGGGACAGCCTGTTGTGGGCTCAGCTCGAAAGGGTAACCTCTTCTACGTACCCTATCCTCCTGTACCTGTCCCTGCGCTCCTTCAGGACCTCAATGGGGTCTTTCGCGACCAGCTCCCTGAGATGGTGGAGCACCCTGTCCTTTGCGGACTTTATGGCCGTCTCAGGGTCCCTGTGAGCTCCGCCAAGGGGTTCTTCTATTATCTCGTCGACAATTCCGAGTTTTCGAAGGTGTTCCGGCGTCAATTTCAGGGCCTCGGCGGCCTTCGGAGCAAGCTTGCCGTCTCTCCATATGATGGAGGCACAGCCTTCGGGCGAAATGACGGAATAGATCGAGTATTGCATGGCGAGCACCCTGTCGGCGACAGCGATGCCGAGAGCACCGCCCGAGCCCCCTTCTCCTATTATGAGGGTCAGTATGGGCGTTTTGAGCTGCAGCATAACCTTGAGGTTCTCGGCTATCGCCATGGATTGACCCCTTTCCTCTGCACCGACCCCGGGATAGGCCCCTGGCGTGTCAACGATAGTGAAAACAGGCAGGGAAAACTTCTCGGCGAGCTCCATTAGCCGCCGGGCCTTTCTGTATCCCTCTGGATGGGGCATGCCGAAGTTACGCCTGATTTTCTCGTTGGTGCTCCGGCCTTTTTCCTGACCAATAACAACCAGCCTCAAGCCCTCTAACTTACCTATTCCCCCCACAATGGCCGGATC
>DRBW01000169.1 GCA_011042705.1 Caldifarciminota bacterium | reverse complement strand
GTCCTGGGACGGACCAAACTCGTTGCTGAGGTCAACCCCGTTCTCTGCAAGGGCTGCGGGGCCTGTACTGCTTCCTGCAGGCCCGGAGCCATTGACCTCAGGGGCTTTACCAATGACGAGATACTTCACGCTGAATTCGCCCTCGTGGCGGAGGAAAAGAAGATCGAAAAACTCGAGGAAGCTGAGAAAATTTTGGAGGAGGTTTTGTCCTGATGAAAGACGAGCCCAAAATTCTGGCTTTTCTGTGCAACTGGTGTTCCTATGCGGGTGCTGACCTGGCCGGTACATCACGGATTCAGTACCCTACAAACATCAGGGTCATAAGGGTTCCCTGTTCCGGCAGGGTAAATCCACAGTTTATAGTCAAGGCCCTGCACGACGGCCTGGACGGCGTGTGGATATCGGGCTGCCACATAGGAGATTGCCATTATCAGACCGGCAACTATTACGCAAGGCGCAGGTTTTATGTGATCAAAAATCTCCTCGAATACGTCGGCGTGGAACCGGAAAGGGTGCAGTTCTCCTGGGTCTCGGCCTCGGAAGGCAAAAAATTCGCAGAGGTAGCGAGAGTGGTAACGGAAAAGGTAAAGAAAGCCGGCAGAGCTAAAAGGCTTGCCAAAAAGAGGTGATCATGTTCGAAAAATTGAGGGAGACGGCACGCGAATTGCTTTCAAAGGGGGAGGTTGAATGTGTCCTCGGCTTTGCGGAGGGCACCCTCCCGATGTTCTACACCCCTTATCTCGCCAGGAAGCCGGAGGAAGCGGAAAAGCTCGTCTACGGCCCCTTCGCAGCTCCCAACATAGCGACTTATCTCAGAAAACTCAAGGGAAAGAAAGCGGCTGTGATCGTCCGGGGCTGCGAGTCGAGAACGATAAACCTTCTCATATCTGAAAAACAGCTCAACAGAGACGACGTGAAGATAATAGGCGTTCCATGCGTCGGCGCACTTGACAGAAAGAGGATACTGAAGGACTACGGCGGCGAGATCCGCGAGGCAAGGATAGAGGGAGAAAAAGTCATCGTGAAGGGAGACAACGGGGAAAAGGCCTACGTGCTCGAGGAATACATCTCGCCCTCCTGCAGAAGCTGTCTCTATCCCGAGGCCATCGATCCCGATATCAAGATAGAGGGGCCGTCGAGAGACGGGGAAAAGGCCGATTTTTCCGACATTGAGAGGATCGAAAAAATGAGCCCGGCCGAAAAATGGGAATTCTTCGAGAAAGAGCTCTCGAAATGCATCCGCTGCTATGCCTGCAGGGAAATCTGCCCCATGTGCTACTGCGATAGCTGCTTCGTCGACTCCAACAGGCCCGTCTGGGTAGAGCCCGGCTTCGACTACTCCGATATCCTCTCCTTCCACCTGATAAAGATGTACCACATGGCTGGAAGGTGCGTGGACTGCGGGGCCTGTGAGAGGGCCTGTCCCCTCGGAATAAGACTCTCCTTCCTTACCAGAAAGCTCACAAAGGACATGAAAGAAGCCTACAATTTCGTATCAGGCCTGTCCCCTGAGGAGAAACCCGCCCTCGGGGTCTTCTCACCCGACGACAGGGAGGATTTCATACTATGAAGAAGATCGAGAAGGAAAAACTGTTGAAGCATCTCGAAGGGAAGGGAGACCTGGTCAGGCTCGACGAGGCCCGACAGGACCCTTTATCGGCGACGAAATCGTCCCACCTTCCCAGGGAAGAGCTACTCTTGCTTTTCCGATTGAACGGAGATAAGGGCGTGGAAATCAGGGTGCCAGAGGGCAAAGGCGGCAAGATCCTCTTCGGAGTGCCCCCCTGCGAGGCCAGAGCTGTTGATCTTCTGGACCTCACCTTTTTAAAGGACAGGATCGATCCCTATTATGAGAGGAAAAGGAGGGAAAACGTCCTCTTCGTACTCGCCTGCAACAAACCCAGGAGCACATGTTTCTGCACGTCCTTCGGATACGGACCCTTCTCAGGAAAATACGGCGATGTCTTTATGGTGGATATCGGAGATAACCTTCTCGTAGATCCTGTCACGGAGAAAGGCAGCAAAGCCCTCGAGGGACTTGAGCTCGAGGAAGCAACGCCATCCGACCTCGAAAAAATGGAAAGCCTGAAAAGGAGTGCCGAAGGGGCGATAACAACCGTTAACATAGAAGGCATATCCGAAAAACTGAAGAAGATGTTTCTGGACGAAATCTGGGCTGACCTGGCTTTCAAGTGCGTCAACTGTGGTGCCTGCACTTACGTCTGCCCAACCTGCTACTGCTTTGACATCCAGGACGTGGAGAGGACCAACTGGGGTTACCGCGAAAGGGTCTGGGATTCGTGCATGTTCCCCATTTACTCGCTTGAGACTTCGGGCCACAATCCGCGTCCCACGGGGGTTGAGAGGATGAGAAACAGAATAATGCACAAATTTTCCTATTATCCAGAGCTGTACGGCGAATACGGCTGCGTGGGCTGCGGCAGGTGCATAAGGGCCTGTCCCGTGAACTTCGACATAAGGGAGGCTCTCGAAACCCTTAAGGAAGTGGAGGTGGCAGCATGAGAGGAAATCCCTATATCCCCTACCCCGCCCTTCTCAAAAGGAGTTACTTCGAGTCCGATGACTTCTCCCTCAAGACCTTCGAGTTTGAGCTCCTCGACGGAAACAGAATCGACTACATTCCCGGACAGTTCTGCGAGATTTCGGTCTTCGGCAAAGGCGAGGCTCCCTTCGGAATCGCATCTTCTCCGACCGAAGGGCACATATTGAAGTTCACGGTGAACAAGGCAGGCCTGGTGACAACAGCCCTTCACGAGGCCGAGGAGGGCTCGATCCTCGGGATAAGAGGACCCCTGGGCAACGGCTACCCGGTGGAAAAATTCAGGGGAAAAAACGTGCTCATTGTGGGCGGAGGTTTTGCTTTCACGACCCTGAGGTCCCTCCTCGTCTACCTTCTGAACAGCCGCAGCGACTACGAGGAGATAACGGTGATATACGGCGCCAGAACACCTGGCCTTTTGCTTTACAGGGAAGAGCTCTTCGAATGGGAGAAAAGGGATGACCTGAAAGTGATACTCACTGTGGATAGGGAGTTCCCGGGGTGGGAAAAACAGGTGGGCTTCGTGCCCCAGGTCCTGGAGAGGACGGCGCCCAGCAGCAAAGACTGCTACGCAGTGGTTTGCGGACCTCCCATAATGATCAAATTCACCCTCCCCGTTCTCGAAAAACTGGGATTTAAGCCCGAAATGGTCTATACTTCTCTCGAAAAGAGGATGAAGTGCGGAATAGGGAAATGCGGAAGGTGCAATATAGGTCCGAAATATATCTGCAAAGACGGCCCGGTATTTTCCCTGGCCCAGCTTGCTGAATTGCCGGAGGATTACTGACATGAAAAAAGTGGTAATCCAGGGGGCCGGCATCGCCGGCATCGCCGCCGCGCTCGATGCGGCGGAGAAAGGAAGAGAGGTCCTTCTCGTCGAGAAGACCCCGTGGATCGGGGGAAAACTGTCACAGCTCGACTTCCAGTTCCCCAACGATCAGTGCGGGATGTGTCAGGTCTATTCTCTTTTCGGCGAGAGGATACCGCAGTTCTGCCTGAGGAGGATCCTCGATCATCCGAGGATCGAGGTCCTCACGAATTCAGAGGTTGTCGAGGTCCGCGGAAAAAAGGGAAATCTGAAAATCAAAATCAGGAAAAGCCCCAGGGGAGTCAGGGAAACCTGCTACGCCTGTGACAGGTGCGCCGAGGTGTGTCCTGTAGAGATACCCGATTCCTTCAATTACGGGACGACAAAGGCCATTTACCTCAAATATCCCAACTGTTTTCCCAACATCTATGCCATAGACTTCGAGAGATGCACCAGATGCGGGGAATGCGTCAAGGTCTGCCCCGTGGACGCCATCGACCTCAACGAGAAAGAGGAGATAGAAGAGGTCGAAGCCGATATCCTCCTTGTGGCCTCTGGAATCAAGGAAAGAGACCTGGGTTATCTCGAGGAATACGGCTACGGCAGGATCAAAAATGCAATAATCTCGACCCATTTCGAGAGGCTCCTCTCTGAATTGGGGCCAACTGAGGGCCTGCCCAGAAGGCCCTCTGACGGAAAAATCGCCCGAAAAGTCGCCTTCATACAGTGTGCCGGCTCCAGGGACAGAAAAAATCCGAATTGCTCCTCCATCTGCTGTATGTATGCGCTCAAAGAAGCACGGCTTCTCAGACGCAAGATCCCCGACGCCGAGCCAGTGATCTTCTATATGGACATGAGGACTTACGGGAAAGGGGAATACCGCTATTTTTTGACGAGCGGTGTGAAAACCGTGCCATCGAGGCCCGCCAAGGTCGATGAGGACGATGAGGGAAATCCCATTCTTTACTACGTGGACGCCGATGGGAATCAGAGAAAGGAAAAATTCGACCTCATTGTCTTCTCCGTCGGAACGGAGACGGCGGAGGAAACCTTTAAAGATACCGACGGCGTGGTAAAGCTTTACGACCAGCCCCTGGAGATCTCGGAAGCCATAAGCGCTGCTTATGCCTCGACTCTCGAAGTCGAACCATCAGGAGAAGGGGATGGAAAGATATGGCAGCCGTCGGAGGACAAAGAGGAAATCGCCTATGTGATAACGAGTTACGCAGAAGGCAGGGTTAACGAAGCCGACCTGCCGGGACCGATCTTCAGAACGAATTACCTGCGCCGTCAGGAAGAGGTAAAAGAGCTCTACGACGAGCTCAAAAAGGCCGATATCGAGAGGTTTGTGGTCCTGGCCTCGGAACCCTATTACGTCGACTATAATCTCCGGAAGTTCTTCGATCCACTGCAGTATCAGATAGTCGACGTGTATCAGGGAGATCCCCTGTTCGCAATAAAGAGCGCTGTCAGGAGGCTCAAATACCTGAATCCAGTACCCGGCGAGAGAAAACCCGTAAAGGGCTCCGTCGTCGTCATCGGAGGTGGTATCGCCGGCATGACAGCGGCAGCCTCTCTGGCCGAGAGAGGGTTTGAGGTCCATATCATAGAAAAGAACGGCTCTTTTGGAGGAAACGCCCTCAGAATAGGAAAGACCATCGACGGAAAGGACGTGGGCAAGACCCTTAAAGAACTGGAAAAACGCCTCAAAAAGGCAGGGGTTAAGATCCACCTGAACTCCGAGCTGACG
>DRBW01000140.1 GCA_011042705.1 Caldifarciminota bacterium | reverse complement strand
GGAGATGGCCACCCCGAAGTTATAGCCGGCGTATACGGGAGTTCCCACGAGCTCTGGGCCTGGCATAACTGGGACAACGACGAATATTTTGGGGTCGACAGAGTAAGCGGCTTTCCGGTTGTTCTGCACGGGAGGATATTTTCTTCGCCTGTTCTGGGCGATATAGACGATGACGGTGTCCTCGACATCGTTGTTGGCGACGATGCAGGGTATGTATATGCGATAAACGGCTGGGGTGAGGTTCTCTGGGAGAGGTTCACGGGCGATAAAGTCAAAAATGCGCCGTCCCTCGTGGACCTTGATCGGGACGGGGCGCTCGAGGTGCTCGCAGGCTCCTATTCGGACAGCGTTTTTGTCCTCAGGTCTGACGGAACAGATTATCCCGGGTTTCCCGTTTATGCGGGTGCCTGGGTGAAAACGTCGGTAATAGTGGGCGATATAGATGGTCAGCCGGGGCTTGAGATCGCGGCAGGTACTGTGGAGGGCAAGGTGAGGGTTTGGGATTCGAGCGGAAATGAAATCACGTATTTGAGCGATCTGTTTTCTCTTCCCGCCAGCATTCACCTTAATACGCCCTGTCTCGGAGACCTTGACCGCGACGGCTACAATGAGATCATCTTCGGCGATGAGGAAGGGCATCTGAGCCTGTTTTACACCGGCGGAATGATCGTGAACGAGGATACTTCAGGTGAGATTTACTCCACGAAGGTGTGGAAGAGGTTTAAGGGCACGCCCGATGGGAAGGGACTGGGCATTTCCGTTTATCAGATTGGTCCTCTGTTTATAAGGGGAGATGTCAACGCCGACGGAGATGTAGCTCTGTCCGATCTGGTGTTTTTAGCGAATTATCTGTTTGCGGGCGGTTCTGAGCCTCCCTGTTTCAAGGCCGCAGATCTTAACGATTCTGGCACCTTGGAGGTTGCTGACCTGGCTTATCTGGCCAATTTCCTGCTTTCGGGAGGCTCAGAACCGCCCGCCCCCTACCCGGCCTGTGGGACCGATCCCACTGCCGACGAACTCAGTTGTGTGAGCTTTCCTCCCTGCGGCGGGAAGAGGGCTCCTCTGACCGTTGATGTTACATCCGGTAATTCTCAAAAGCGCCCTCGTAATGGCGTTACCGATCACATTCGCCCCGTCAAGGTTGCACGTGAACGCTCTCAGCCCGCATCGCCGGGGATGAAAAGAACGAAAAGATAGAACCTTCCGATGACAGGGTCTGGAATTCGATTCGAGGTCATTTTCTGATCGGCAAATGTGTAGTACCGGCTGTGAATTTTTACGCTGTGCTCATAGGAGTTAAAGCCACCCCGAAGGGGATTCAGATGAATTCAGGTGCCGGGCAAATTTATCCGTGCTGTCCAGGGTTGTTCCCGCTGCATTTCGATTCGGTTAAAATTACGTGCCCTGGCAAATTAACGGGCCGGGTGCATTCCCCATAAGGGATTTACTGTGAGTCGGCGGGAAATATGCGCCGATTGTGATGGCCTGAGCGGCTCCATTTTTGTGGGTTTCTACCCTTCGTTGCCTCAGGGGAAAATTACAGGTGTAGCGATGAGAGGAGCTGTGGTTCCTTTTCAAAATCGAAGCCCTTCTCCCTGAAGAGCCTGACGCAGGCCTTCACGACCTCCGGGTCGTATAGTTTGCCGCTGTTACGGGTTATCTCTTCGAGGGCGGCGTCGATCCCGAGCGATGGTCTGTAGGGCCTGTGCGACGCCATGGCTTCGACCACGTCTGCAACCCCGATGATTCTGGCTTCGAGGAGGATTTCATCGCCTTTCAGGCCGTGGGGATAGCCGCTCCCGTCGAGCCTCTCGTGGTGCTGTCTGATAATCTCAGCGATGGGCCATGGAAACTCTATCATTTTCAATGCGTTATACCCCAGTTCGGGATGGGTTTTTATCATTTCAAATTCTATCTCCGTAAGCTTTCCGGGCTTGGCCAGTATGTCGGCGGGGACGTATATCTTGCCGATATCGTGAATGAGGGCCGCGAGCTGGATTCCGAACACCCTTTCCTCCGGCAGGCCCATCTCCCGGGCTATGGCTGACGCGAGCAGGGCAACCCTCTGCTGGTGACCCGCTGTATATGGATCTCGCAGCTCGATGACTTTCGACATGGCGTTTACGGTGCTTATAACCGATTTTTTCACCTTTTCGTAACTCGTCTTCAGCTCTTCGTAGGCCTGTTTCCGGCCTATGGCGTTTGCGATTATCTCGCCAACCAGTTTCAGGAAGGTGATCATGTTCTTGGGCCACCTTCTCTCCCTTTTTACCGCGTCGATGCGTAGAAAGCCGATGATTTTTCTTTCATAAAACAGGGGCACTAAGATGGCGGATTTTACACCCTCTGCCGCGAGGCAGGATTTTAAGTCGGCGGCCTCGGGAGGTAGATCAGAGAGCTTATTTACGCACAAGCCCCCGGTGTTTTTGAGCAATTTCTTCCACCAGGGGCATTTCGTCGTCAGGAAGAATTGTTTGTCTCCAACCCAGGGTTTGACGTCCTTTGCCTGCCATTCATAAATGCACTTTTTCTCCCTGCCGTCCTCGCTCAACAGGACGACATAGCACCTGTCAGCTCCCACGAATTGCCCGAGCTGTCTGAGTGACTCCTGTATCCCCGAATCTATTTCCTCGTTAGACAGGTTTATGAACCTCGAAGAAATGGTCGCGATGAGGCTTTCATAGCCGAGCCTCTCCTCAAGTGCCTTTTGAGCCTTAAGGCGTCTTCTCACCTCCATCTGAAGATTCCGTGTTCGCTCATCGACCAGCTTTTCCAGGTTTCTGTTTATTTTCTGAAGTTCTCCCTGGGCTCTCTGCAGGTTGTCCACCATCTGGTTAAAAGTTTCGGCAAGATAGCCTATCTCGTCCCTTGAGAGGACCGGGGCCCGTTTCGACAGGTCCCCGGCGGCGATCTCCTTTGCAGTTCTGACGATTTTGTTCAGCGGTTCCGTTATTGTGCTGCTTATCACCGTCACAGCGGCAAATCCGAGCACCATGATCAGGAAACCGATGATCAGGACGGTCAACCTTGCCCGGCGGACCCCCTCTTTGAGTTTCATAAGAGACCACCCCATATAGAGCCGCCCGATCTCTTCCCCATCGAGTACTATCGGCGTCATCGTCTTGAAAACTGGACTGTTTTTGGAAATTCGACCTTCGCCCGATACATCGGTGAAATTGGCCTCCCTGGCTTCGTTTCCCCTGTATGAGGCGATGACTCTGCCCGATCGGTCAACGACAACGATGTATGTGACGTCCTCGAGCTGCTCTATGCTCTTGAAGGTCTCATTAACGGCATCGATATCTTCAAAATAAAGGGCAGGGGCGATATTATAGGCGGCCACTTCGGCAATGCTCTGGCCCTTCTCCCGCATGCTCTTGAACTCATCCTGTTCCTGACGATAGGGGAAATAGACCATGACGAAGGCGGCGATCGCCGCCACAAGGAGCGTAAAGAGGGTGACGAGCTTCGTCCTTATCGAAGCCTGCCACTTTTCCCGGAGTATCCTGGCGACTAATCTCATTTTCCCCAGTTTTTACTCTATTGTTTGAGCCAGCCTCAGAAGCCTCGAGCTGAAAGCCGCTCCCTCGGCTTCCGCAGCCCTGAGGTTAACGACGATTCTCGGCTTTTCGCCCCTTACGCTCAGCCCCACTGACAGCCCCGCCTCGACGTATTCGGGGATGACCGAGAAAGTCAGCACCTTTTTCTTCCTCGTGACCGCCCTGATCTCCCCGGGATCGACGGCACGAAGCGGAGTCACGTAAAGCACGTCGATGCCCTTCGCGTCGATTTCCCTTTCGAGGCTCCTCCCATCAATGAAGTCGATGACCGTATAACGGACAGGCAATCCCTGGACCCTGAGATGGCCGAGCTTTTTCAGTTCAGAGATTATCTCGTCCTTCGCCAGGCTTGACCTCATGTACTTGTGCTGATACAGAACCCCGATCAAGATCTCATCTCCCGCTTTTTTTCTTAAACTCCTGTCAAAAGCGAGTATCTTGATGAATATCGGCACCTGGACTCCGATCGGCACCTGTATTTCCTGTGCCGTGAGCCCGGTCAGTCCAACGAGCAGTGCCGTGATCAGTACAGAAACCCCAGCCGGGTTCCTGATGCCTCTCATCTCCCTTGTATCCCTTCCCCTTCAGAAAAGGAAGCTCAGTTTAAACCTGAAATTACGTCCATCCTGTTCTATCGCGTCCTGCACATGCTCATAGCCTCCCGGATGTTCGTATTTCACGTTGAAAATGTTTTCCACGCGAAAATCGGCCTCAAAATGATTCCAGAGCCTGGAGGTGGAAAGGTTGAGATTCGCCAGAAGATAGGGGTGTGTTTTGGTGCGATATACGGTGATCCGCTCGGTCTCGTAAATGAGATCGGTGGCCACGAAGAGATATCTGCTCGCCGGCACCACGAGCCCTGCCTTCACGAGAAGTGAGGGCGAGTTGCTCAGGGTCTCATGGGTTCTGGTGTTTTCCGCTTTCTGAATAGTGCAGCTCAGGAAGCCCCTTATTCCGTTTCTGAAAAGAGAATTAAGGGCTACCTCCGCCCCTCGGGCTTTCGCAGACCCCACATTTTGGAACTGCCACAGGGAATCGACGGGATCCTGCACCTGCTCTATTATGTCCTCCATTTTATATCTGTAAAGCGAGAGAACGCCGAAAAGGTTCTCGTTGATCCTGTGTTCGAGTATCATCTCCAGGGTCCTGATCTTTTCGGGATCGAGTTCGGGATTGCTCTTCGCCTCATCCTCATCCTCGTAAAACGTCTCGTATACGTTGGGCGCACGGAATGCATCGCCGTAAAGCAGTTTGAGGGTCGTCTTTGACGTTGGATTGTAAATAAGAGCAGCCCTCGGTGTCAGGGAGCCCTTCGTCCTCGAGTAACTGTCCCACCTGCCTCCTGCCACGAAGGTGAGCTCTCCCGTTATCTGATACTCGTTCTGGAGGTAAATCGAGGAAACGCTGAAGGGGAAATTGCCATCGAAATAGGTGTTTTCTGAATCCCAGGACCTGTAGTCGGCCCGAAAGTGTTTCATATATTCAAATCCCGCTATCAGCCGGTCATCGGCAGCAGGATCCCAGCGAAACCTGACCTCCGCGCCGGCCCACTTTCCGACCGAG
>DRBW01000127.1 GCA_011042705.1 Caldifarciminota bacterium | reverse complement strand
GGTTAGCACCGGGAACCAGGGAGGAGCTGGAGCTCCTCAGGCAGAAGGTCGAGGAAAAAGTGAGGTCGGATCGTCCGATCTACGGAATAAACACAGGCGTCGGCAGGCTCGCCGAAGTTAAAATAGAGAGGGATCACCTCAGGGAACTGCAGGTCAATATAGTGAGAAGCCACGCCGTGGGTGTGGGCTCGCCCCTCCCTCGCAGCGAGGTGAGAGGGGCTATGCTTCTCAGGGCAAACACCCTGGCAAGGGGCAATTCTGGTGTAAGGCCCGTCGTCGTCGAAAAGCTCCTGGAATTTCTTGAGAAGGACATAATACCCTATGTGCCCGAGAAGGGCTCGGTGGGAGCTTCGGGAGATCTCGCTCCTCTGGCCCACATAGCGCTCACATTGATCGGCGAGGGCTATATCCTGGATCGGGGGCAGAAGGTCCCGACTGCCGAATTCCTGAAGGGAAAGGGAGTCGAGCCCCTGAATCTCGAGCCCAAGGAGGGATTGTCCCTCATCAACGGGACTCAGGTTTCAACGTCGGTACTGGCGCTGGCGCTTCACCGTGCCCTCAAGCTCGCGGAAGCGGCCGATCTCATAGCGGCCATGACCTTTGAGGCCCTGGAGGGCGTTAAAGAGGAGTTTGACAGAAGGATCTGGGATGTGAGACCTCATCCGGGCGCCAGAAAAGTGATCGAGAACATCAACCTCTACACGATAAACTCGGCTTTGACGGGCGGGGAGAAAAAGCGTGTCCAGGATGCCTATTCCATACGTTGCATCCCCCAGGTACACGGGGCAGTCCGTGACTCCCTGGAATTCGTGTTAAAAACGGTGGAACGGGAGATGAATTCTGCCACTGACAACCCCCTGGTCTTCGAAAACGGCGATATCATTTCCAACGGCAACTTCCACGGACAGCCCGTCGCGATCGCCGCAGACCTCCTGGGAATCTCCCTGACCATCCTCTCTTCGATTTCGGAGAGGAGGACCTTCCGCATGCTGACACCGGAGCTCTCAGGGCTTCCGGCTTTCCTGGCCGAAAAAAGCGGATTGAACGCTGGATTGATGATGCTTCAGGTTACCCAGGCCGCCCTTGTCTCAGAGAACAGGGTCCTGTCCCATCCTGCTTCGATTGATTCACTGCCAACTTCGGGGAACCAGGAGGATTTTGTCTCCATGAGCATGGGCGCCGCCCTGAAAGCCCGACAGATCCTCGCCAACACCCAGAAGGTGCTGGCGATAGAGATGATAACCGCCCGGGAAGCCCTTCGATTGCGCGGCCCTGATGCGGCAGCAGAACCTGTAAAGAAACTTTACAGGGCGCTTTCAGACGTTATACCTCCCATCGGGAAGGACAGGTATCTGGCCGAAGACATAGAAAAAGCCCTGGAATTCCTCACCAACGAGATGGAAAACTATCTAATCTCGCCGTAGTGTACCTCTTCGGGGGAGATGCCCGGTATCTCCAGCCTCAGCTTTGATGTGTCGGAAACTATGACGAGGACGAAGTTCTCCGGATCGAGATATTTTCTGGCCATCTCGTTGACATAGTCGACATCCATCTTCTGTATCTCCTCCACATCCTTCTCCCAATACATGTCGGGAAGGCCCTGGAGTTCACCAAAAAGAATGGCATCGGCGAGCCTGTCATAGGTCTCGGTCATCCTGGGAAGAGAACCCTTAAAATAGGCCCTGGCATCATCCAGTTCCTCTTTTTTCACGCCTTTTCTCTTCATATCCCTTATCAAATTTAGAACGAGGCCGACCGCATCGTTCGTGTTGTCCACCGAGGTCTCGAGATGGGCTATGAAATAACCTGGAAACTTCGAACCGGCCTCAAAATATGAATAGGCGGAATAGGCAAGCCCCTTCTCGTTGCGCACGATCTTAAAAAAACGCGAGGCAAAGGCGCCGCCGCCGAGGATGTAATTCATGATCCGCACTCCGTTGTAGTCGGGATCGCTTCTTCGCAGGCCGAGATGCCCCAGGGATATGTAAGATTGATTGACATCCATGTCGATGATCTCCACGTATTTCCCTTCAACGGGCCTGGGAGATGGTATTTCCGGTATTTTCACCTTCCCCGGGGCCCACTCCCCGAAGTGCCTCCTGACCATCTCTATTACCTTTGACTGTTCGATGTCCGACACGATAATCAGAACGGCATTGTTCGGATAACAGAAACGCTCGTAAAAATCCCTGACATCCTCGAGGGTCAGGGCCTCAAGGCTGCTCTCATCGCCTTCGATGGGTCTTCCTAAGGGATGTTCGCCATACAGTGCTCTCCTGAAGTGCCTGCTGACAACCCTGTTGGGATCGCTGTAAACCTGCTGAAGCCTCGAAAGGGCACGCCTCTTGAGCTTCTGGAAGTCCTCAGGCCTGAGGGCCGGCTTCGAGACGACCCTGGCCAGTATGGACAGGGCAGAATCGGCGTGAGGCGACAGGACGCCGAGGCTTATTCTCAGGTCATTGTAAGAGACTCGAGAACCGATCTCGCCGCCGAGCCCCTCGATGGCATAGGCGAGCTCCGTGGAAGTCATTCCCTCGGGACCCTGCTGGAAAAGGTCCTTCAGAATATAGGCAGTGCCGGCCTTACCGGCGGGATCATAGAGAGCTCCCGCCCTGAAGGCGAGCAACGCTCTGAAGAGGGGCAGCCCTTCCTTTCGGGCTGCGACCACCACGAGGCCGTTGGGAAGGGTATCGCGGACGATAAATGTCCCCTGACCGCATAAAACCAGAGCAAGCAAAAGGGCGTTCATCGCTACCTCCTGAATTTCTTCTTAGAGCCTTCTTCCATTTTCTTCATGTATTCCTCGGGATTGGCTGGGGGTATGGGTTTGAGCACAGCCACTGTCCTGTTCTGTTCCCTGAAATACTTCTGAGCGACATCTTTCACGTCTTCCGCCTTAACGGACGCGAGCTTTTCGGGCCACTCGTTCACCATCCCGGGATCCCCCACGAGGGCGAACTGGCCGGCCCCATACCCTTTGCCTATGACAGATTGAAGGCCCGAGATCTCATCGGAAAGGGCAACGTTCAGGGCCCTTTCGAGATCAAAAGCACCTGGCCCTTTCTCCTTCAGGGTGTCGAGAAGAGAAAAAATGGCCTCCTCGAGGCTGTCCGTATCGACACCCCTCTGGGGAACAGCGAAGATGTAAAAAAGCCCGGGATCAATGGATTGCATCGCGAAGCAATAGGCGCTGGTGGCGAGTTCTCTCTCCTCAACAAGCACCCTGTTGAGAAGGCAACCCTTTCCCGCTCCAAGTATGTAAGAGAGTACGTAAAGGGCTGGAAAATCCGGGTCCGTGAAGGAAGGTATGTGGTATGCGATGGCGAGCATCGAAGTGTAGCCCTCCTTCTCGACGATAACCCTGCGCTCCCCCCTCTGCTCCGGTTCCACTGTCCTGACGGGCGGTGGAGTTTTCCCCTTTTTGATTTTCCCGAAATACTTACGCGCCAGTTTGAAGGCCTCATCGGCTTTCACGTCACCGGAGATGACCAGTACAGCGTTGTTCGGCACGTAATAGGTGTGATAGTGCCTCTCCAGGTCCTCAAGGGTATAAGATTCTATATCCGACATCCAGCCGATAACGGGGTTGTGATAGGGATGAGCGATGTAAGCAGCGGCCCTCAATGCCTCGTAAAGCGAACCCCAGGGTGAGTTTTCGGTCCGCCATTTTCTCTCTTCCATGACAACTTTCCTCTCGGAGTCGAACTCCCTGAAGACGGCATTCGCCATCCTGTCGGATTCGAGGTCGAGGGCCAATTCGAGCCTGTCCGACGGCAGCTCGCTCCAGTAAACCGTTTTGTCTTCGGAGGTAAATGCGTTCTCCGTCCCTCCGTTTCTCTGCACGATTTCAGAGTATTCTTCGGGTTTGAGCCTCTCAGTGCCCTTGAACATCATGTGCTCGAGCATGTGAGATATGCCCGTGAGCCCGGTGACCTCATTGCGCGACCCCACCCTGTACCAGACCTGAACAGAAACGAGAGGATTGGACGTATCCTCGACCACGACGACGGTGAGACCGTTGTCGAGCACCTTCGTTTCGATATTCAACCTGAGCGATGAAAGGGGAAGGGCAAATAAGGAAAAATACAACAGCAATGTGGACATCATTATCCTCCTCTTCGCCTGTGTTTCGTTCATTATACGAACGATATGAAGTCAGGTCAACTGCATAGCTTGACTTTTCACCGATTCCTACATAAGATAAATAGGTTCTGAAGCACTTCAAAACCATTTAAAGGGGTTGCTGCAGGTTGATGAGCCTTTTCTTGACACTTGTCCTTTTAGGATCGTGGGACCTTCCCAATCTGGACGAGAGGCTCGGAGAAGAAATCCTTAAGGGCACAACTATTAAGGATTCTGTATGTTACGAGCCGGACCTGGGGCTTGTGTTTAAATTCCGGTTTTACAGGGGACAGCCCGTCGATACGACGTCCGTCCTCCCCGAACCCACCTATCTCGAAGAAAGGTGGAATTACACGGTAAAGGTCGAATTCCTGTCCATTTTCACCGACAGCCTGAAGACCAAAAGCTCCAGGGAATCGGGGGGAGGTCTTATTCCCGATATCGAGATACCTCTCGAGATGCCCGGAGGACTCGGCTTTCTCGGCAAGGGAGGAAAGCTCCAGATCGAGGGCCAGCAGGACATATCTCTGGGAGGCCGAACGAGCTATTACACCGATGAGCTCTCCTCCGAATACGGCGCACCCTCCAAGTTTCCGCAGCTTCTTATGGATCAGAGGCTCCGCGTCAAGCTCACCGGCACCGTGGGACAGAAAATCCAGGTGGAGGTGGACCACGACTCAGAACGCGAAAACCAGCTAAAGAACACCGTGAAACTCCGATATACCGGCGACGAGGACGAGGTCATCAAGAAAATTGAGGCGGGCGACATCACCCTCTCTTTTCCCTCCACCCAGTACACGGGCTTTCCCGGCGGTTCTCGCCACGGGCTCTTCGGCTTCTCAACGGAACTCCAGTTCGGTGGGCTGAAGCTGGTTGCCGTAGCTTCCAGGGAGCAGGGAGAGACCCAGAACAGAACCATCACCCCGGGAACCAGCATGGACACCATAAAGATCTATGACGCGGATTACATAAAGGGCAAGTTTTTCTGGCTGGGAGAGACCGACTCCATCACCAACATAGAGGT
>DRBW01000115.1 GCA_011042705.1 Caldifarciminota bacterium | reverse complement strand
ATTATGAGCAGTGGGATATATGCCCTCCTCTCTTGGGATGTGGGAAGTTAACCACCCCCTCCCTTAATTTTTCGATAATTCCGGTTTACCAGGAAGGTATTATTCCCAGCCAGTTTCCCAGGAGGAACTGAAGCCTTCCGATAAGGAGCGACACACGGGCCATCACCGTGTAGCCGAAGGAAGCCCCGAATCCTATCATGAGGAAGATGATCCCGATCCTGGCAGTGGTATACAGGGCGCCCTTGTGTTCCTTCGAGAAGAAGAAATAGGTCAGGACCGTGAGGACCCCGATGAACAGTACTATCGCGTTTATCAAAGCCGCATTGGAATAGTAGAAGGACAGTGGCTGCAACATCGTTCCCTTTATCTGTTCGGCGATGTTTGCCTGGAAGGTTGCCGGTATGGAGAGCCCGGAACCTGCCCCGAGGAGGAAAGCTATGGGCCATCTTATCATGTAGGACGTCTTGGGTATGAAGATGGTGAAGTACATCAGTCCCAGGATGAGGGGGATTAGGTAGATAAGCTGACCCTGCGTAATGTGGTCTATTATGTTGGGCTTCACCCCGTTGTGCCAGTAGATGGCGAGGTAATAGCCTGCCGAGACGCCCACCAGAAGGTGCTCGGCGAACTTATACAGGGGATTGTCCTTGTAAAGGAAGGTAAATATAAAAAGGGTCAGGATCGCCGCGACCCAGACCCAGGGATCGGTTGCGAGGTGCATCACTTCACCTCCTTTTTCTGGAGGAAATAGCCGAGATTGCCCAGGATGATGAAGATGATTATGAGTAGGTGAACCACCGTTATCGAGTCCATTCCCTTGATGGCGAAGGGCATGGGCTTTTTGTAACCCTTTTCCTGAAGTAGTTTATTCACCAGGTCTTCATATTCGGCAGCGCCCTTCATTCCTCCGAGCATTCCTATGAACTGTCCAGTCTGAAGGAAGGGGTAATAGTCGGCCGCCATAACGGCCGTGACGCCGGCTGCCACTTTCTGTCCGTACCTTGAATAAGCGTAGGCAACCCAGGAGCCGGGATACCCCGCGCCGGAGAAGGATATGACCAGGGCTATGTCCCGGTAACTGTGTATCTCCTTCATCATGGGCAGCGAGTCGAGGGGAGTGCCGTAGTAATCGGTGGGGAAAACCTTTCGTATTTCCTCGCCGAGGCCCAGCATTGTTGCCACGAAATTGGGTTTAAATCCCAGGTAAACGTAATCCTCACCGTATTTCTTCCCGAATTCTTTGGAGATCCGGTCAAAAGCCTGAACGCCAAGTCCCACGCCGGCCGGATTGAGGGCGATTCCGATAACTTTGACGTTCCTCAGCATTGCATGGCGGAGGATGGAGAGGAACATGGGGTGTACCTCGGGGAGAACCGAGGCGTCGTAGTCGACCGACATCAGTATCGCGGAGCCCGGAGGCAGTGTGTCTATGAACTGGTAGACATCCCTGACCGGCGGCGTGATGTTCTCGGGTATGCCCAGGGGCTTCAGGAGAGGTATCAATATGCCGAGCCCTACGAGGAGGAAAATGATCCTTCGGTCCAGGGTCGATAGAACTCTTATTATTTTCATGTCAGCCTCCCAGCCAGTTCCTTTCGATCCCAAGGATTATCTTCAGGGATGTTGCCATCATTCCGAGTCCAACGCCTATCATTATTCCCCTCTTCGCAGCCAGGTTGGGGACGTTGAGTATCCAGAGGGCGAAGTCGCTGATCTTGGGATGAATGTAGTAACCGAGGGGAATTATGCCGATCATGAGTATGAAGGCCGAGAGGAGCAGGAGCGTTGCCTCAAGGTTTCGAGCCCTGAAGGCACGGTAGGCGGCCGATGCCATATAAAAGGCGAGGAGGGAGAACATCGTCGCCTGAAGGGGTATCTGTACGTTCTCGAACATCTTCTGGAAGAGGCTTCCCTCTCCGATGCCGAAGAAAAATCCCAGTATTGCCATGAAGAAGAGCGAGACGAGGGCCACGGCCGAGTAAGGGGCGAATTCGGGCTTTTTCAGTCTGCGCCAGTGGTGCATTATCAGGCTTCCCACGGCGAGGACGATGGCCATGGAGGCCACCCCGTTCATCCAGTCCAGGACGTATTTGTAAAGGGTCTGAGAGACAGGGTGGGGAATGTAAAACTGCACCGTCATCAGGAAACCCATGACAAAAACGATGAAAAGGGGTATCTTCCGTTGAAGCATCTTTTTACCTCCCTTTTAGAAGAGCTTCTGGAACCAGGTTATGCCGAAAAGCCCGAAGATCGAGCCCAGTATCAGGATAAGGCCGAGGAGTAGTTTCATGGCGTCCTGGCCCTTCAACGTGGCTCTCAAAACCGGTTCTTTGGACAGATATGCCGAGGCAGCGTAGAGCTCCTCGCCGATCAGGGTGTAGTCACAGGCTGTGATGAAGAAGGGAAGCTGAGTAACTGCATCGGTCCCGGCTATCTGAATTGCGCCGGTGGAGGCTCCCGTCTCGGCGAGGATAAGCGACTCTGCCCAGAACATCCCTAAGAACAGGTTTGTGGCAGTTTTCTCCCTTATCATGATCCCCGAGACAGCGGCAGCATAGCCGAACTGGCTGTCGGTGACGTAGAAGACGCTGTCGGGATCGAAGAGATCGGGCCGTCCGGCGGAGGTAAAGGCCTCCTTGACCACTTCTCTTGTCACGGTGTAGACGACGGGATTGCGGTTGGGAACTATTATCTTCGTTTCGTATTCGGCGATCTTACGCGTCACATGGGAGAGGATATTTATGGAAGCTATCGTCGCGACGTCTGAGATTGTGGAAAGTCCAGGCACGTAAAGTATGGGCTTTCCCATTTCCGTCGCCCTTCCGATCGCCTCATCGAGCGCCTTGAGCCCTGCGATGGGACGGAGATACAGTTCTTTCCCCTTTTTGGCGCTGAATATGAAATAGAGAAGGATGAGTGTGTATATCAACACGCCGAAGAGAATCGTGACGCGGCCCTTATGGAACCACTGGGGTCTGGCGATAACCGGTCCAGCTATCTCTGATTCTACGGTCTCGCCCCCGCTGGTTATTACCACCTTGTAGTAATAGTTTTTTCCGTTTTCGAGCCCCATGTCCTGGAACCTGGTGACGGGGGACAGATAGGTCCTTATCTTCTCAAAGGGACCTTCGGGGCTCTCGGAGCGGTATATCTCGAGCCTGTCGATGTGTTCCAGTCCCCCGGGTATCTGCCAGGTGAGGGTGATGGAACCGCCCGCGTCGTTGGGCGTATCGACGGCCCTGAGGTTGAAGGTGGGCGAGACCTGTGACAGCAGAAACAAAAGCAATGCTACGCCCATAGGGACCTCCTTAATTTATTCGGCATGGAGAACTATCCTGAGTATGCCCTTATCTCCTCGCCAGGCTATTTCAGCGGGATATGACCTGTTTCCTCCCCAGAGAGAGAACTTTCCCAGGGTGAGGATCCCGCCGGTGAACTCTATCCTGATCCTTTCGAGTCGACCCGCCGGGGTGGCCTTTACGATGCCCTTGCCCGTCAGAATCCTTCCTTCGGCCACGGCGTGCCGACCGCTGTAATAAACCCTTTCTATTCTGAAAGACGCAAGAGGGCTGTCGAAATCTATGGGTCTCAGAAGGTCCTCGAATTCCAGCCCCTTTATCTCAACGCCTTCCAGTGACAGAAGTGTATCTCTGGTGACCTTTACGTGAGCAATGGGAAAACCGAGGGGTCCCGGCATCAGGAGGTCGATGGTGTCACCGAGTCTCGTCATGTAGAAATCCGACTTGAAATCGCGAAATCCGCTGTATTCGAGCGTACCCCTTGCCCGCGGAGGGATAGAGACCGCGGCCAGATTGCCCTTTATTTTCTTTTTGACTTCAGGGGGAGCTATCGTTTTCCGGGGCGCACAGCCCGCCATCACGAGAACGGCAATAGCCAGCACAATTGTCAGGTGGAATTTTCCCATCTGGCTTTAATTATTGAGGGTTGGGAGGTCATAGTCAACTTAGGGAAATATCCGAAAAGGGCGATCCTGTTTTTCATTCTCCGATGTTCCCCGAGCCTTTGAATATGCCCTTTCGAGGACCCTGAGGTTGAAAAAATCCGGTTTTCTCATATGATTTATGAACATAGGAGGAGAGATAACCCCTTAAGGAGGGTATAACATGGGATTCGCAGTCTTTCTCTGTCTGAGTGTGGCTTTTTCGCAGGTCCAGGTTTCCTCCCCGAAATCGAAAGAAGGGCTGAGGGGAGGACGTTTCGCCATCAAGGGCAGCAAATACGATTTCCCGATGCAGCTTCAGTACCAGGGATTTCTCGTAGACGAAGAGGACTCGTCACCGATAGATGACACTGTGAACATGATTTTCAGGCTCTACGAATCGTCTTACGGAGGGACGCCATCCTGGGAGGAGAGGCGGGATCAGACGACGAGCAGGGTCCCGGTCAATAAGGGTTTCTTCACGGTCACGCTCGGTCGATACAGCCCGCTCTCCCCGGACCTCTTCAGAAAGAGCATGTGGCTCGAAATAGAGGTGAACGGCGATATCCTGAGGCCGAGGCACCTCCTTGTGGCATCTCCTTACAGCTTCAGATCGCTCATCTCGGATTCCGCCGATTTCAGTTACAGGACAGATACCTCGGCCTTCGCCTTTACCGCCGATACGGCGAGGTATGCCCTGGCGAGTTCGGAGAGCGTTGCCTATGCCGACTCCAGCGGCCATCTTCGCGCTCCCAATGCCCTGGTGGCTCAGGATACCGGATCGGTTCTTCTACTCGTGAACAGGGAGATGGACGGGCGCGGCCTCGGCATAAGGATAGAGGGAGGAGACAGCTCGGTGGCCCTCAATATCGGCGGGACGCCCGCCCTGGGGATAAACATTAAGACTTCGAGGACGGGCATAAGGACATTGGCTGAGGAGGCAGGTTACCTCATATATCTTTCCCGCAGGGGATTTGTCGCAAGGAACTGCAGGGAAACCGGGTTTGTTGTCGATACGGCCTCTACGGGATTCAGGGCGAGCGAGGTCGATACTGGGTTGAATATACAGGCGAGGTTGCTGGCAGCGCTGCTTCAGGGCGACGTCTTGATAAACGGAGATTTCACGGGAAACGGCGTCATGTATCTTGAAAATATCGAAGGTGAGCCCGGGCTGAGGGTGAGGTCAGCCGGCACAGGGATTGCCGTTGACT
>DRBW01000111.1 GCA_011042705.1 Caldifarciminota bacterium | reverse complement strand
GAGCCTGAGATACCTCCTTTTTGCCCTCTATTTCCTTTTCCTCTCATCGGGAATACACCTCATGCCCCTTATCTTCTTCCCCGCCCTCTTCATCTTCGTGTGGGCGGTAAAACCGAAACTCATATGGGATCTGGAGTTTCTGGCGATCATTGCCATTTCCTTCATGATAATCACCCTGATAAAGCTCACCTACGAACCTACCAGGGGAGCCGTGTTCATGCACATCCTCGCTTACCTCGTCCTGCTCTGGTACCTGAGGCTCCGAAATCTCCTGGATTTCGACAACATATGGGTCATGGGGTATCTAATAGGAGGCCTGCTCATCGTGATAGGCCTCATCTCCTCGGGGGCCCTTTTTCTGTTCGTCGCCGGGACCTTTCTGGCCTTTATATCCCTCTATATGAGGGCAGACCTGCATAAGGAATGGAAGGGATTCGCCCTGATTCTGATCGTGCTCGCCTTAACCACAGAATTTTACATGATCGTACGGGCCCATCATCAACCCAGGATAAACGAGGCGGATCCCGGAAACTGGAAGGCTTTCTGGGACGTGCTCTTCAGAAAACAGTACGAGCCTGCCAAGATATTCCCGAGAAGGATACCCTTCCCCGACCAGTTCAGGCTCTTCTGGTTGTATTACACCTGGCAATATTTCGGCAGCCTGACCTTCATAATACCTCTCCTCGGCATAATCGGCTTCGTGATGCACTACTTCGAGGACAGAAAAACCTTTGCCCTCGTGGGAACGGCCATGCTCATGGGCAGTCTGGGGCTCATAATCTACCTTAACCTCAAGGATTCCCCGACACATCCCATACACAGTTTCAATCCGAGAGAGGTGAGGGACAGGGACTATTTCTTCGCTCCAGCCTATACCTACATAGGGTTTTATGCCGGCATCGGCCTGTGGGAGATACTAAAGTTGCTCCTTGAAAACGTGAAAAACAGGCTTATACCCATTGTCACCGGACTCGTCATAAGCATCGCGATCCTCGGCTATCAGACGGCGACGGCCTACCCCCGCGTTGACAGGTCAAAGAACTACATAGCTGAAGATTACGCCTATAACATGCTCATCTCCCCCCGGGGTAAGTCGGTAATGTACACCAACGGGGATAACGACACCTTCCCCCTCTGGTTCGACCAGGAGGTACTGGGCGTCCGTAGAGATGTGATCATAGCGAACCTGTCTCTTCTTAACACCAACTGGTACATAAAGCAACTGAAAAGCTGGGGTGCTCCCATCAGCTTCTCCATGTCCGAGATAGACTCCCTGCCCCCCTTCTTCAGGACAGAATGGGGAGGTATGCTCCTCAGGGACTTCATGATACGGGATATGCTGGCCACCAGCGCAGGTTACAAAGCCGATTCCTTTTACTATCTCTATGGCGGCTCGATCAAGTTCCCGAGGATCTATCTGGCCCCTAAGGACAAGTTCCTGAAAGAGGTGATCGACGGGGCCAATTTTAAAATCCCCATCTATTTCGCCCTCACCGTCGCCAGGGACGTATATAACGGCTGGCAGGATCATTTTAAAATGGAAGGGCTAGCCTTCAGGGTCGTCCCCTACAAGGCCTCTCCTGCAGGAATTCCGGGGATGGAAGGCATCGATGTCGAGAGGACAAGACGCCTTCTCCACAACGACATGCCTCCCGACGAATTCCTTAAACTTTACAAGGACACCCTGCCCCCTGACGGCGTCTTTCGTTACAGGGGCGTCTTCGATCCCTCGGTCTTCAAAGACGGAAACCACATAAAACTCGTGAGGAACTATGCGGCCTCGGCCCTGAGGCTCGGCCTATACCTCAACCAGATGGGCAGAAAGGAAGAGGCCGCCCAGGAATTCGACTTCGCCAATAAACTTCTCTACCAGATCATCTACATGGCCGATCACTTCGGCCTTAAGGACGAGGACCTGAAGGGGCTGCCCGAGATAAGAAACCAGATCATAGCTATCTCCCAGAGGCTCGCAGACCTCTACAGGGAACTCGGAAAATATGAGCTCGCCACAAAGACCGTAAGAGAAGCCCTTGACCTGGAAAAAACCGGGACCCTGTACACGGAAATGGCTATGATTTACAGGGACATGGGCGAAATAGACAGTTCCATACTCTACTTCAGGATAGCGAAGGACCTCTCTCCCAAAGAACCTGCGAACTATCTGGGGCTTCACGAGACCTACCTCGCAAAGGGCGATACGGAGAACGCCATTGACATTCTGGACCAATGGCTTAAAATCAATCCGAGAGACAGGGCTGCAGAGTCGCTCAAGGTGGAGCTCGAGAGAAAGTACAGCAAATCACAGAGAAAAGGGGGTTGAGAACCTATGGCTCACGCATACACTCCAGGCCTCAGAGTTACGAAGGCCGCCATAATAAGAAAGGAAAGAAGATTGCCCCTCCCGGGCCAGGTTCTTGTGAAAAAAGGAGACAGGGTCAGGGCGGAAGACATCGTCGCCCGGACCGAGCTTCCCGGCAACGTTCAGCCCATCAACGTGGCCGGGCTTCTTTCAGTTCCTCCCGAGGACGTTCCCCAGCTCATGCTGAAGAAAGAAGGAGAATCTGTCAGAAAGGGCGAACCCATAGCCCAGTCGAAGGGGTTTTTCGGCCTCTTCAAATCGTCCGTCACGGCGCCCTCTGACGGAACCATAGAAAGCATCTCCCGGATAACGGGTCAGGTGATATTGAGAGAGCCCCCCATTCCCGTCGAGGTGAACGCTTACGTTGACGGCATCGTCATCGACGTCTTCGAAAACGAGGGCGTCGTGGTGGAGACGAAGGCCAGCTTCATACAGGGAATCTTCGGTATCGGCGGAGAGCGGATCGGGATCATCAAGGCCCTCGCCAAAAACCCCGAGGATGAGATCACACCCGACCTGATCACGCCCGACTGCGAAGGTAAGATCCTCATCGGCGGTTCCTTCGTCACTGCAGAGGCAATAAACCGCGCCGTATCGGTGAAGGCGAAGGGAATAGTGGTGGGCGGCATCGACGACAAGAACCTGCGAGATTTCCTGGGCTACGATATCGGCGTTGCCATAACCGGTTCCGAGCAGAAAGGAATCACCCTGATGATCACCGAGGGCTTCGGAAAGCTCAGGATGGCGAAGAAAACCTTCGAACTGCTCGTTTCCCTGGAGGGGAAAAAGGCCTCCATAAACGGGGCTACTCAGATCAGGGCCGGAGTGATCAGGCCCGAGGTCATAGTTCCTCTCGGTGAGGACGCAGAAGTGAAAGAGGAAAGAGGAGAAGAGCTCAAGGAAGGGCTGATTATAGGTTCCCAGGTCAGAGTCATCAGGGAACCATATTTCGGGATGCTGGGGAAGGTGACAGCGCTTCCTCCCGAGCTGAAGGAGATCGAGACCGAAGCGAAGGTCAGGGTGCTCGAGCTCGAGCTCGAGGACGGCAGGAAGGTCATCATACCCCGGGCCAATGTGGAGATAATCGAGGAATAGCCTATAAGAAGGTTTTACGTCGAGACCCTGGGATGTCCTAAAAACCTCGTTGATTCCGAGGTAATCAGGGGTCTGCTCGAAAAGGAAGGTTATATCTTTGACCCGAAGAAGCCTGATTACTACATTCTCAATACCTGTGCCTTCATAGAGCCCGCTCTCAGGGAATCTTTCGAAGCCATAGAAAGGCTCATCGACCTGAAGAGAAGGGGCCGGATAGAGAAACTTATAATTGTGGGCTGCCTTCCTCAGAGGAAAGCGGATTCCATCCGGAGGATGTACCCCGAGATAGACCTCATCGTTGGCTCGTCGATGATCGGCGCGATATCCGACCTCATCGAAAGGAAGGGCCTTTTCGCGAATAAAAGGAAGGCCTTTCTCTATTCCCACGATACTCCTCGTAACCTCCTCACACCGGGCCATTATGCTTATCTTAAAATCGCCGAGGGGTGCTCGAGAAAGTGCACCTTCTGCACCATACCGTCCATAAAAGGACCCATGAGATCGCGCCCTCTCGAATCGGTGCTCGCCGAAGCCCGCCAGCTCCTCCAAAGGGGCGTCAGGGAATTGATCCTCATCGCGCAGGACCTCACCATGTACGGCGTCGATCTCTATGGGAAACCCGCCCTGACAGAGCTTCTCGCTATACTCGACTCCCTTCCCGGCGATTTCTGGATCAGGCTGCTCTACCTTCATCCCGCCGGGATCAACCGACGTCTCATCGGGACTGTAAAGGCAATGGATAAGGCAGTCCCCTACATCGATGTCCCTGTGCAGCACGTCTCGGACCGCCTGCTCAGACTTATGGGAAGGGCGGGAGGTGGGAAAAAGGTGAGGTGGGTCGTGGAAAAAATAAGGTCAGCCCTTCCCGACTTTTACCTCCGCACAGAGATCATCGTGGGCTTTCCCGGCGAGAGCGAGAAGGAATTTCAGGAGCTCCTGGGATTCATAGAAGATGCTTCCTTTGAGAGGATAGGCCTTTTCAGGTACTGGGACGAACCGGGTACTCCCTCGAGCCGCATGGAAGATAAAATCCCCGATGAGATCATTGAGGACAGATATGCCATCGCTCACGAGATATCGAACCTCGTCATGGAAAGGGCACAGGAGAGACTCGTCGGCAAAACACTGAGAGCCATAGCCGATGAGAGCGATCAAAGAGGCACATTTCTCAGAACTCCCTACGATGCCCCAGAGATCGACCTGGGGATTCGGATAGGAGAAAAGCTGGAGCCAGGCCGTTTTTATGAGGTAGAGGTCACGAAAAGGGAGGGGCTTAACCTCGAGGGAAAGATCAAGAGAGGATGAAAAGACAGGTGAAGAAACCGGGATGCGGCGTGATTCTTGACATGGACGGGGTTATCCTGGACTCGGAGCCGATACACCTCGAGGCGACCAACAGGGTCCTGAAAAAATACGGGGCGGAGCTTTCCTATCGGGAAAACCTCTCTCTCCAGGGGACCGCTGAAATCCCGTACTGGAAGATCCTCATGGAAAGATTCGGCTTCTCGGAGGACGTCAAAAAGTTGATAGAGGAAAAGGAGAAACACATGTTTGAGATTCTCTCCCGGAAAGAGCTGGTTCCAAATGAGGGTCTGATGGAATTCCTCCTTGCCCTCAGGAAAAGAGGTATACCGATCGGCCTCGCCTCATCTTCTCAGCTCAACCAGATCAACTTCATCCTCCGTAAACTCGGACTG
>DRBW01000099.1 GCA_011042705.1 Caldifarciminota bacterium | reverse complement strand
CTGGTTTATCAGATATTCTGAGACCTCCGTGAAAATGTGAGCTTTGGTGGGGAAATACACCTTGAGTTCGTCCATGCTCACGCCCGACTCTTCCGCGAGGTCCTTCATCGTAGTGTCTCTGTAGCCCTTCCTCTGAAAGACCCGGGTCGCGGCCTTCAGTATCTCCCACCGTTTAGAGTCTCCTCCCAAATCGGCCACTCTTCACCTCCTTCCGATCATCACTCCGATTTTCCAATTTACGGAAAAACGAAAATCTCAACAGAGATCAACTGACACGCTGGCTTTCCCAGTATTTCAGGATATCGCCGGCGAGATAAAAGGACCCGGTCACGAAGACCAGGTCCCTGGGGGATGCCATCTTCAGAGCTATCTCGAGGGCTTTCTCAGGCTCGGAGGAAACCCTGATCTTGGATATCCGATAATCCTCGGCTGTCTCAGCTATGAGCCAGGGGTCCATGGCCCTGGGGTTTCTCGCCTTCGTCGCTATCAGGGCACAGGCTCTGCCGTCAACGACATCCATCATCCTCCTGAGGTCCTTGTTGGAGCTTATGCCGAGGACGAGAAAAAGCTTATCAAAGCGGAAAAGCTCCTCAAGGGAGTCAAAGGCAACTCTCATGGAGAAAGGATTGTGTGCCCCATCCACGACGACGAAGGGATTTTCGTCGAGGACCTCGAGCCTGCCGCGCAGTACCGCCGATTCGAAGCCAAAATCGTCGATGCCGATCCCTTCCAGGGCAAGGGCAGCGAGGGCTGAGTTGTGGATCTGATATCTCCCGAGAAGGGGAACCCTGAGTTTTCTCTCGGAACCCTTAAAGGCAAAGCTGTACTCCGAACCGGTCAGAGACACCTTTTCATCCCATATCCTGGCGGAGCCGTTCAGGAAATGAAGGGGCGCGCCGAATTCTTCGGCTCTCTTCTTTATTACCTCAGCCACCTCTGGTTCCTGAGGCGCGGAAAAGACGGGATTCCCCGACTTGATAACAGCTGATTTTTCCCGTGCTATCTCTCTGAGAGTGTTGCCCAGAATCTCCGTGTGGTCGTAATCTATCGGCGTTATGACGGTTGCATGTTGATTTACCACATTAGTCGCGTCGAGCCTGCCTCCCAACCCGGCTTCCAGTACCACATAGTCTACTTTTTCGTCGAGAAAATAGAGAAAGGCCATGAGAGTCAACGATTCGAAAAAGGTCCTTATGCCCCTCCTGTTTCCGAGCGCCGGCGCTATTCTCTGGACGAGAGCGGCGAACTTCTCCTCGGGTATCTTCTCGAAGTTGACGGTGATCCTCTCCCTTATGTCGATGAGATGGGGAGACGTGTAGGTCCCAACCCTGAAACCCTTTGACATCAATCCGGCCGTGAGAAAGGCGGCCGTGGATCCCTTGCCCTTGGTGCCCACTATAAGGATGGTCGGGGGCAGTTTCTCGTGGGGATTATCGAACTCAGCCAGAAATTCGAGGAATGCCTCCAAAGATCGAGGATAACCGGGCTTTTTCTCGTAATCGATAAGAGATTCTAAAAAACTTTTGGCGCTATCGAAATCCACTTCTCTCTCCAGTTTTAAAATTATCGGGTAGAACCCGAGGCAGTGTCAACTTCGGGCAGTGACCTCATTCCTCAAATTCCTCCCTGCTCACTATCTTGCCGTCTTTCAGGTAAATTATCCTTTCGGTTCTCCCCGCAACGTGGCGGTCATGGGTCACGAGTACGACCGTCTTTCCTCCATCGTGCAATCTGTCGAAGAGATCGAGGATCTCCTCACCCGTTGCCGAATCGAGGTTGCCTGTCGGCTCATCGGCGAGAATCACCTCGGGATCGTTCGCCAGAGCCCTCGCTATGGCGACCCGCTGTGCCTCTCCTCCCGAAAGTTCGGTGGGCCTGTGAAGTGCTCTGTCTCCGAGTCCCACCTGCTCCAGAAGCTCCATGGCACGCTTCTGGCGCTCCTTGTATTTCACGCCGGCGTACACCATCGGGAGCTCAACGTTCTCCAGTGCCGTTATCCTGGGCAGTAGGTTAAAACTCTGAAAGACAAAACCTATCTTTTTCTTTCTTATGTCGGCAAGCTCGGGCTCTGTGAGGGTGTGCACCGGTATTCCGTCCAGGAGATACTGCCCCTCGGTGGGCCTGTCGAGACACCCTATGATGTGCATCAGCGTGGACTTGCCCGAACCCGAAGGGCCCATTATCGACACGTATTCCCCCCTGTCAATGCTCAGGTCGACTCCCCTGAGGGCGTGGACCTTGACCTTTCCGAGCACGTAGACCTTATGAAGACCCCGAACCTCTATCAGCATTCTCCTCTTCCCCTTTGAGTTCCGTCTTGACCTCCTCTCCCCCTTCCAGGCTTCTCAGAACCTTGAAGGGCCCGACTATCACCGTGTCTCCCTCCGACAGGCCCGAGACGACCTCCACCACTTTCTCGCCGGTGATCCCGAGTTCCACTGGGGTCAGCTCGGCAATCCCGCCCTTCACCCTGAAGACAACGTCACGCATCTCACCCTCCACCTTCTTTTTACCGACGGCGGGAAGGGGAACGGCGAGGGCACTGTCCCTGACCGCCACCTCTATCTCGCAGGAAGCCGACATGCCGGGCAACAAAGACTTATCGGGGCTCTCGATCCCGACAACCACTGGATAGCTCACTCCCTCCTGTCCGAGCTGAGATTGTGGTATCCCCGCTATTCTCAGCACCTTGCCCGTGAACTCGTGATCGGGGTGGGCATCCACCTTTACCCTGACCCTCTGCCCCGGCTTCACCGATACTATCTCGGACTCGTCGACACGGGCTGCCACCTGCATCTCCGAGAGGTCGGCCACCACCATTATGACCGAACCGGGGGGTATTTATGGTGCCCACAACCGTCATCTCACCTTCCTCTTTATACACCCTCATGACCTCGCCGCTGACCGGAGATGTTATCACCGTCTTCGACAGGTCCTCGCGGGCCTCCTCTAAGGCGAAGCTATCGGCCCTCATCTGGGCGAGGGTCGTGTTGTAGTTTGCCTTTATCTCTTCGAAGGCCGACTCGGAGATCAGCCCCCTTCTCCAGAGTTTTTTCGCTCTTATGTAATCTTTTTCCACCTTGGAAAGCCTCGCCTTATCGCTCATGAGGCGAGCCTCGAGCTGATTCACCTTCGCCTCGTAAATGCTCGGATCGATCAGACAGAGGGTGTCTCCTCTCTCCACGACATCCCCCTCACTGACGAGGATCCTGACTATCCTGCCCATAACATCGGAGCCAACCTCCACCTGATTCCTCGCCCTCACCTCCCCGTCAGCCCTCACTATCCTCACTACCTTCTGTTTTTTCACGGTCTCCACCTTCACAGTGAACGCTTTCCCCGACTTCTTCAGGTTTAAAAAGACAAAAAGGGCGATAATCAAGATGACTCCGAGGGCAATGAGAATTCTTTTCACCTCACGACCTCCTTTCCAACGGCATAATTGAGCTTCTCCTTTGCCAGGAAAAGCCTGTAATAGGAACTGAGGAAATTCTCCAGGGCTTCGTTATAGCGGGATTCGGCATCGAAAAGCTCAATGGTGCTTATCCCGCCCGCTTCGTATTGCGCCCTGGCGAGCTCCATGGCACGTCTTGCTTTCTCCTTCAATAGGATCGCCAGTTTGTATTCTCTCAGGGAATTCAGGTAGTCGATCCTCGCCTTCTCTACCTCGCTGAGTGCAGAGAGCAATCTCTCCCTGTAACTCAGGCTCGCTCTCCTCATTTCCCGGCGACTTGACTTAAGACTAAAGGGATAGTCGAGGAGACTGAAATAGAGGGAGGCGTAGTAACCCGAATTCCTCTCGGCCTCGTCGAAAAAGCCACCGGCGCCATGGGGCAGTTTCTCGTCGTAGTAATTCCAGTACCACCCGAATTTCACGTCGGGCAAAAAGCCCAGAAGCGACCCGAAAAAGGAAACTTTCGATGATACATAGCTCCTCCTGAGCGCCCTGAGATCGGGTCTTTCCCTTACGCTTATCGCCTCGAGGCTTTCGGGTTCCGGCACCTCTTCCGGGAAATCGTACCGGGGCAGGTCCTCGAGCTCCAGAACATACTTCCTCCGCAATCCGAGAAGGGTCAGGAGCTCCCTCTCCCTGATCTTCCGCTGCCCCTCTGCCCTCTCGAGTTCAAGCCTGGCCTGTCCAGAGCTCACCAGTGCGTTGAGGAGGTCCAGCGAATCGGCTGACCCCAGGGAAAATTTCAGCCTGATAAGCTCCTCGTTTTTAAGGGCTCTCTCCAGGGCTTTCCTCCTTGCTTCCAGAACCTTATCGGCCAGAAGAAGGTCCAGATAGGCTCCGTCGACCCTGAGCAGGAACTCCCTCTTCCTCGATTCGAAATCTTCTCCGGCCCCCCGAAGCCCGAGGCCCGCATTGACGAAAGAAGTGATCTTATCGGAGCTGAAAATCGTCTGCTCCACCTGGAAACCTATGCTATATCCCTTCTGCGTCGAACTCCAGCTCTCGCCGAAGGAAGCGTAATCCCTGTCGGAATAAGTCGCTGACAGAACCGGCTGGGGAAAGAAGGAAAAAAGAGAATGGAAAAATCTATCCCTGGCCGAGCCCTTCTCCTCCCTGTAAAGGGCTACTTCCGGGCTATTTCTGAGGGCCATCTCCCTGGCTCTCTCGAGGTTCAGCCTTATGGTCTCGGGCTCCTGAACGAACAAGAAAAGGGCCACAAAAAGGTTCATCCTTACCTCCTGAAGGGAAGAAGGGGAATCAAAAGGATGTAGAGGAGCCACAGACCGAAGGTCACCTGGTAGGCCTTTTTCCTCTCAACCTTCCCCGTTACCGACAGCCCTATCCCCAGGACTATGAGAGACCAGATCGTAAAGATGTCGATCTGCGTGAAAAGCCTGTAAAGATAGCCCTTTGTCTCGGGATTTCCCAATAGGAGGGACAGGTCGAAGTGAACTTCAGCCGTTTTGGAAAGGAGCATCACGGGAACCTTGACCAGATTTCCCAGGGTCGATATGAAATTGGCGAAAGTGACGACGGTGAGCACCTTGGAGAAGGGAGCCTCGCCTCCAACCAGGGGCAAAAACCTCTGGAATATAGCTGCCTGCACCAGCATCTTGAGCGGCACTGTGATTATCACTCCGAGAACGCCATAGAGCATCATGATCCCCGGCCTCAGGGTCTTCATCGCCGCCTCCCTCTG
>DRBW01000195.1 GCA_011042705.1 Caldifarciminota bacterium | reverse complement strand
CCCGTTTTCTCTCTTATAACGGGCTTAAGGTTTCTCCAGCTTCCGGTTCGGTTGTAAAGAGTATTCGCAACTGAAACCGGGACTTCCGGCATCTCATCGACGCTCCTGAAAACTACCGGCTTTGGAATATCAGACATTCTGTCTGACCTCCTTTCTGAATTTCACCGAGTGATATGCCTCCTCGGCCGCCTTCACATTTTCCTCCTTCTTGACGGGAGCGAAGTTGTAAATGGCCTCCTTCAGCGACTCGAGGCCGACCAGACCCGTCGCCCTGGCGAAAGCCCCGAGGATAGCCGTGTTCACTATCGGCTGGGTCTTGGAGCCGAGCCTGTACTTTATGGCGATTGAAGCCGCATCTACCGTAGCCACCCTGTAATCGTGGGGAAAATCCAGCTCCTCGGGGTCCTGAGGTGTATTAAGAATTATCCAGCCGCCCTTTTTCAGACCTTTCAGCACATCCACCGAGAGCATCAGCGTGGGATCGAGGATGACCACGTGATCGGGCTCATAAACTTGAGAACGTACGAAAAGAGTCTCTCCCTCTTCACCTATTCGGGCAAAAGCAGTCACAGGTGCTCCGCGCCTTTCTACACCAAATTGGGGGTAGGCCTGTACATGCCTGCCTTCCCTGAAGGCCGCATCAGCGAGGATCTTAGATGCTACCACAGCACCCTGACCACCTCGCCCGTGCATCCTGATCTCTATCATATTTACCCCCTTTCGAAGTTTTTCTTAATTATAACAGAAACACAGAGCTTTTGCACCTATGAAAAATTCGTTAAACTCTTAATTCTCTGTGACACAATAGGTTAAAAAGAACCTATCTTATGTCCATCTGCCGGAGGATTGACCGAGCCCCAGACCTGTTTTAAAATGATTGAATGAAGCTGAAGACGATTCTAAGTGCTTTGGTCACCTTCCTGGGGCTGTCCCTCCTTTTCGTCCTCCTTCTCGACAAAGTCATAATGCCAAAGGTTGTGCGGAAAGGCGACGAAGCGGTTGTGCCGAGCGTGATTGGGCTTCCAAAGGAAGAAGCTCTGAGCCTCATCGAGAAAAACGGCCTGCGGGCTTATTTCAAAGGAGAGAAACCGTCTGAGTTTCCAAAAGGAGCTGTGGCGGAGCAGGACCCGGAGCCGGGGATGGTGGTCAAAAAGGGGTTCAGGATCGTCCTCATTCTCTCATCAGGTCCTCCGGAAGAGGATAGTAGTTCGCAATACTTTCAACCCTGATGCCCTCGCCCTTCAGGATCAGAACCGCGCCCTTCTCCTCAGGTTCTGCGGGGAGGAGCACCACGTCCACCCCAAGGTCTTTGAGGAATTCGGCCACCTTCCTGACCCTTCCCTTTTCCAGTTCCCTGTAGGGATTCTCCAGGGTCTCGTCTTTCACAGGCCTGTCGAGATCGTAATCTATCACCCTGAATTGTACCGCCTTCCCGAGGTGAAGGGTAGGCTCTCCCATCTCGTCCAGCGGGATCGCTATCCTCTTTTTCCGCTTCTCAACGGGCTCATAATGAATCAATATCCTGTCGACCCTGGGGATTTCAGCCTTGATCTCCCTCTCCAGCTCCTCTGACAGCCTGTGGGCTTCCCTCAAGCTGTCGGTATCCACCTCGATAACCGCCTCTATAAACCTGAACCTGCCCGAGTTCCTTCCGGTCAACCTCACGAGCCTCTTTATCGATTTTTTCGCGAGGATTATCCTCTGGATCCTGAGAAGAACTTCTGGCTCGATCGACGCGTCGAGGAGGACCCGGAGCGAATCCTTCAGGGGCGACCAGCCAGCTCTGAACACGAAAAGGGCCACTATGACAGCCGCGATCCTGTCAAGCGGAAGGAAAGTGTAGGAACTCAAGACGCCCACCAGCACCACGGCCGACGATAGGGCATCGGACCTGGAGTGAAGTCCGTCGGCTATGAGGCTCGGGGAGCCCGTCTCCCTTCCCACTTTTGTCTTGTAAACCGACAGAAAATAGGAAGAAAGAAGCCCGAGGAAAGCTACGGCAGCGGCGTAAGGTATATTCGTAACCTGGTAACCTTTTTCAAGGCTCATCTTCAGGATCTCAAATCCCGCGAAGAATATTGCCAGAGAAAGGATAAGAGCTACGAGATTTTCGACTTTGTAAAAGCCATACGGGAAATCCTTGGATTTTCTCTTGGAAATCCTTAAACCCAGGAGGACGAGAAGGGAGGTGAGCGTGTCGGTCAGAGAATGGACCGAATCCGCCAGAATGGCAAGACTCCCGCTTATAGCAAAAGCAGCGTATTTCAAAAGTGCCAGCCCAAGCGTCACCCCCGTGGATACAAGGGCTGCCCTTTCTTCTCTGTCCATCGAGCCCATTTTAACGGAACGGTGGAGGGATTTACAATCATCATTTTATGCACGAAAGTCAATATTTATGGAACCCCCTTGAAGTGTACCCCCACCATTCTTGATAATATAACCTCTCGTCTCGCGGGCTGAGACCTCAAAGAAAGGAAGGATATGGATTTCCTCTCCGAAATACTGGAGATCGCTGAAAAAGGCGGGTTTAATTTAAATCTGAAACTCGAGTTTTCCGGCGACAGGCTAACGTCGGCATCAGTCGAGTCCCGTTATTTCGACTTTCCGATCTGGGAAGAAGTTCTCGACTCCTATAAAGAGGGCATACTGCTGAAGGATTTTCTGGAATCGAGGCTTACCCTCGCCACAGGAAAGACGAAGAAGGAAATTGAGAGGACCGTGACGGAAGAGGAAGTCTCGATAAAAGAGGTCAAAAAGAAATCCCGCGACAGGATCTTCAGGATAGAGCTTCTGAAGCCCATCGAGATCCATTATGACGAATTCACGCAGATACTGGAAAGAAAAAAATCCGTCTATATGTGGAAGAAAAAGGGCAGTTTCGCGCCTGCCTTCAGCGGCCAGAAGCCTCCCTCTGTGCGCATCGAGGCCCACAGGGACGGAAGGGTGTATTTAGATGAGATACCCCTTGCCTTCGCCTTCCCTCCCGAAAACGACGATCCGGAACCGGACCTCAACAAAAGGGGGGACCCGAGGATAAGGTACTACAGGTCATCGGGATATATAAAGCTTTTCCCCGTCCTGAGAATTCCCTTCGGTAGCGGAGACATCGCGGGAGAATACGAGCTCACCGGTATGATCGCGGGCGAAAAGGTGAGAAACGCGCTGAACCCGGAGAGGATACCCCACAGCGACTTTTTTGGGCTGTACCTTCTTAAGGACTACACACCGGTCGAAAACAGGGGAGATCTCATCGGCAACTGGAAGAAATACATACATTTTCTCCTGCTCGTGAACTGCGACGGCATCGAGCTCGATGAAGACGGAAATCCCGTCAAGGACGAACTTTACAATTCCCTCATCGCCTCTTTAAGGAGAGTCCTCCACTCACAGTCCCCCTTAGAGGAGCTGGGAGGAAAGCCCGGCCTTTTGCACTGGGAGATAGTCAAAAAGTACTTTTCCCTCCGAAAACAGGACCTCTCCCATTTCGCCACCTCCCGGGCAGCCATGAGCCTGGAGAGGAAGCTGAAGTCCTTCCCCGGGTTCTGGAACCTCGAGGAATACCGTTTTCTGAGGGGAGAACCCAGAAACGAGACCGAGACCTTGCTTCTCTTCCAGGCCATGCTGAGCCTGGGTTACGACGAGATAGATTTTATCGTGAAGAGCCCGGGAGAAGGTGAGGGGACCTACATCGCCTACGACCTCCAGAACGGGTCTCAATCAAAGCTTATCAGGATAAGGCACAAGCTCAGCGATTTCACAAAGGACGTCAGGAACTTCGACGGCGCTTATGCTCTTGTCTGCTGGAAGGCTGATCTGAAGGAAAACACAGAGGTCCAGCTCAGGGAATGCAAGGTGAGGTACGTCAGGGATGGGAAGACGCACTATTTCGTTAGCCTCAAAGACCCCAAAAGGCGCTGGAGGATCTACGTACTCTCGGAGATACTCAAAAGAAGGCCCCTCGACCTCATGGGCGAGGCCTGACCAGCTTTAGAACCCCAATAACGGAAAAATGCCGGTAAAATCCGCAATTTAAGAAATTTTGCCGGTCAAAAGATCGGTTTTTGCCGGAATTCTGCCGTTATTTTCGCTCATATCGCCTGAATCCGGCTGCCGGCAAATCATGAGCGGGAGAATCTGTCCTGAGAGAACGGACCCTTACAGCCTGCGAAGCGGACATGTATTAAGCCCCTCATTGGCCCCGGATAAAGTAATGCTGGAAAATAGAAAAAGTGGCGGCGCAGGGACTCGAACCCCGGACACGCGGATTATGATTCCGCTGCTCTAGACCAGCTGAGCTACGCCGCCACTTTTCAATTTTAAAAGGACCAGATCACAACATCAAGTTTTTGGATTCCCCTCAACAAGCCCGGATTAAAAAGTAGCGGGGGCCGGATTTGAACCGGCGACCTTCGGGTTATGAGCCCGACGAGCTACCAGACTGCTCCACCCCGCGTTCGAATCGATATATATATTATGCCCAGCCCTCCCTTTTGTCAAGCCGCCGTAACCTGCTTAAATCAATGGATTTAGCTGTCCAACCTCTTTCACATTCCCTTCCCATCACCTCCTTCTCAGCGGAGGAGGATCAACCTTCGAACTGCATGAAACTTTTCCGCCTTGAAGCTGACGAAGTAAACTCCGTCGGGGAGGGGAGTCCCATCTTTGCCCCTTCCGTCCCAGCTAACAGCGTGTTTTCCGCCCTTCACAGTTCCATCTAAGAGATTTCTGACCTTTCTTCCCGAGGCATCGTAGACGGCGAGTGAGACCTCTGTCCTTTCCGGAACTGAGAAAACTATTCTCGTTCGATCTCCAAAGAGGTTGGGCGTCGGCGAGTAAAAGGCGAATTCAGTTTTCATCTCGCTTTCAGTGAGATCGACTGGCTGTTCGACGACGAAGCAAACGGGGAGATAGCCGCCAATGGGCATCCAGTTTCCCATGGGATCCACCATGCCAGTGTGCCCTGACGGAGGATAAAATCCATCTTCTATGCAGGTCTCGACAGGAATGGATTCAGGAGGACAGGTAAAGTGAAAGGTTATCGAACCAACCCGATAGGGCACTCCTGCGGGAAGGGGCTGACAGCCCATTGCGGCGATGCAAACAGCTGCATACCATCGCACAGCCGGTATCGTATCGATCGTCCCCGGATTCCCGTCCCCCGGAAAATTCGTGCCCCAGAATATAAAATTG
>DRBW01000010.1 GCA_011042705.1 Caldifarciminota bacterium | reverse complement strand
TATCACCTGATAGCGCAGGAAGCCCCTGTTGGGAAACACTTCCTGTGGAGTAAACTTCAGCCTGCTCAGAGCTTCCAGGCTTTCGTCGTAAAGGAGAGGCCCATAAAACTCCTGCACGAGAAGATCGACGTTCCTCGGAGCTTCCCATTCCTCTATCAGGCCCTTGACGACCTCGACATCGGACCTCCCCCCGAATCTCCTCTTCAGATATTCGTACGCGGGCCTGTTATCCTCAACGAGGTATAGCTTCTCCGGTTGAAGGGTTCTCAGCAATACCTCGGCCAGCTCACCCAGCCCGGCTCCTGCCTCCACCACCACTTTAGCCCTGAATTTTTTCATCGCCCTCTCAAAGGCTCCCAGGCGCTTCCTGTCTTCATACACGCCCAGGAAGGCAAGGAAATCGTCTATTTCCAGATACTTATCCTCCGGCAAATTGTTAAGGATCTCCATGCCGTTATTATATTGCCCGGCTATGGGGCTTTCAAAACCCATTAAGTATCAGCAACCCAAATACTTCCACTGACAAAACAGTGCCACAATAAATCTGCACTTCTGCTCCAAATTGCATAAAGAAGCGTTCTATTTTAAAATTCTGAAAATCGGGGGAAGGCGGAAAAATTTACATTTTCTTCGTAGTTCAGGCTCGTTTAAATTACGGCATTCGAAAAATAAGGAGGCAGTTATGATCGATTATTTCCTTACAGAAGAGGAGCAGATGATAAAAGAGCTTGCGAGAAAGATCGCCGAAGAGAAAATTATTCCGAAACGCGAATATTACGATGAAACTCAGGAATTTCCCTGGGACATCGTCAAAGTGATGGCAGAGAGCGATCTCTTCAGGATTTTCATACCCGAGGAATACGAGGGGCTCGGCGGCGGCGTGATGGCATTGACCCTGGCAGTAGAGGAGCTGAGCAGGGGGTGCGCTGGGATAGCCCTGGCTTTCGCGGGAACAGCCCTGGGCACTTTCCCTATAATTCTATTCGGGAACGAGGAACAGAAAAAAAAGTACCTGCCCCGTGTGGCTTCCGGAGAGGTGGTGGCCTTCGCCCTGACTGAGGCCGATGCTGGAAGCGATGCCGGAAACATCAAGACCAGGGCCATAAAGGACGGGGATCACTATGTACTGAACGGAACAAAGCAATTCATAACCAATGGTGGGGAAGCGGGCATTTATGTGGTCATCGCGCTCACCAACCCCGAAAAGGGGGCCCGGGGCGCTTCAGCTTTCATAGTTGAAAAGGGAACGCCCGGTTTTAGTTTCGGGAAAAAAGAGAACAAGCTCGGCATAAGGGCATCGGCCACCAGAGAACTCATCTTCCAGGATTGCAGGGTTCCCGCTGAGAACCTGCTGGGAAAGGAAGGGATGGGCTTCATCATTGCGATGAAGACCTTCGATTATTCCAGACCGGGCGTGGCCGCACAGGCCCTCGGAATCGCCCAGGCCGCCATAGAGGAGGCCGCCCGTTATGCGAAGCAGAGGGTCCAGTTCGGGGTTCCCATCGCCAATTTTCAGGCGATTCAGCACATGCTGGCCGACATGGCGATGAAACTCGAAGCTGCCAGGGCGCTCACATATCAGGTCGCGAGAAACATCGATAAGGGCAATACGAAGATAGCCAAGGAATCAGCCATGGTAAAGTGCCTTGCCTCCGACGTGGCCATGGAAGCTGCCTTAAACGCCGTTCAGATCTTCGGAGGATACGGCTACATGAAGGAATACCCGGTGGAAAAACTCCTGAGGGATGCCAAAATTACCCAGATCTATGAAGGGACCAACCAGATAATGAGGAACATCATCGCATCTCAGCTCCTCAAAGAGGTGAGGTAAATGAACATAGTGGTCTGCATAAAGCAGGTCCCCGATACCCAGGACGTAAAGATGGATCCCGAAAGGGGAACCCTGATCAGGGAGGGTGTGAAGTCCATAGTCAACCCCTTTGACCTCTACGCCATCGAGGAGGGCCTCCGGATAAAGGAGCGAATGGGAAAGGGCCGCGTGGTTGTCATGACAATGGGGCCTCCACAGGCCGAAGATGCCCTCAGGGAAGCCATAGCCATGGGGGCCGATCACGGCATCCTCATATCGGACAGGGCCTTCGCCGGTGCCGATACCCTCGCGACATCCTATACTCTGGCAAAGAGCATAGAGAAGCTGGGCTCCCCCTGGATAATCATCTGCGGGAAGCAGGCTATGGATGGAGATACGGCGCAGGTGGGACCGGAGCTCGCCACCTGGCTGAATTTTCCCCAGATCACCTATGTGAGCAAGATCATCGATATGGGCGATGACAGGATAAAGGTCGAGAGGCTCACCGACTACGGCTATGACATTGTCGAATCCTCGCTGCCCTGCGTTATCACAGTGAACAAGGAGATAAACGAGCCGAGGCTACCTTCTCTCCGGGGAATGATGAAAGCTAAGAAATTCAAAGCCGAGGTGTGGGATTCCAGCTCCGTCGAGGTCGATCGGAGGTACATCGGTCTTGATGGTTCCCCCACGAGGGTTGTCAGCATCTTCGCCCCTCCCGTCAAAAAGGGCGGCGAAAAATACCATGGAGAGCCTGATGAGCTCGCACGCCACATAGCCAGAAAATTGGAGGAGATAAAGATCATTTAGGAGCTCGATATGGCCGATCAAAAACTCATAGTTATCGTCGAAAACTGCACGGGCTGCGGGATCTGTGAAGGGGTCTGTCCTTACGGTGCCATCGAGGTGGTGGACGGGATCGCCGTCGTATATGAGAACTGCACCTTCTGCGGCATCTGCGTCGAATCCTGTTCTTTCGAAGCACTGGAGCTCGTGGGCGGAGAGGGCGCAGAGAAGAAAGAAGCACCGACCGGATATTCCGGAATTATGGTCTACGGCGAGGTTCTGAACGGGAAACTTTCCAGAGTTTCCCTGGAGATCCTCGGAGTCGCCCGAAGGCTCGCTGAGAAGAGAAAATGCGATGTGACCGCCCTCCTCATAGGAAATGACGTAAAGAGGTTCGCACCCGACCTCATCAGATACGGCGCTGACAGGGTGATTGTCGCGGAGAGAAACGACCTGGACAGATTTGTAGATGAACGCTATGCCGACATCTTCAGCAAGGTTGTGGAACAATATCGCCCTGAGATAGTTATAGGCGGTGCAACGGCGGTGGGAAGGGCGCTTTTCCCGAGGGTCGCCGCGATCCTCAAGACGGGCCTGACCGCGGACTGCACTGACTTCGACATCGAGGAGGGAACGGGCCTCCTCCTGCAGACCAGGCCGGCATTCGGCGGGAACATAATGGCGACCATAAAGACCGAATACACAAGGCCCCAGATGGCCACGGTGAGGCCCAGGGTCTTCAAACCTCTGCCACCGGAAAATAGAGAGGGCGAGATAATAGAATTTCACTGCGACGGTTATTCTCCTTCCTTCTACAAGGCCGTCATCGACGTTCTGGTTACAGAGGGAGAAAACGTTAACCTTGAGGACGCCGATATCATCGTTTCAGGAGGCCGGGGCGTGGGAAGCAAGGAAAATTTCAAGATAATTTTCGACCTGGCGAAGGAGCTCAACGCCGCGGTTGGAGCTTCCAGGGCAGCCGTAGATGCGGGATGGATACCCTACCCCCACCAGGTCGGCCAGACCGGGAAGACGGTTTCACCGAAGGTTTACATCGCCTGCGGAATCTCAGGTGCAATTCAACATCAGGCCGGCATGAAATCGAGCGACTTCATAATCGCGATAAACAAGGACCCCGACGCACCTATTTTCGACATAGCCGATCTGGGCATCGTGGGTGACCTTTTCGAAGTAATTCCCGAGCTCATAAAGGAAATTCGGAAGAGAAGGGGAAACTGAGCTCTCGACAGAGCATCTTCTCATACCAGAAGTACTCTTTCATAAATGAGGGGAGCGCCCGCAGTTTCCCGTGCGTTGAACATTTAAGAGCACCGTAAATAGTGTCGTTCCAGGTAACCTGAACCCATCCCACCACCCCGTCATTGGGCGCTCCGTGATTCTCGTATGCGGGATAAAGGTTAAGCCCCCTCACTCCCGATTGATAATAGGAGACCTCGTGATAATAATGTCTCACGCTCCCTGACGTCCCGAAGTACCTGTTCGCCCATTGGGTTGAGAAGGAGGAAGATCTCCTGCTGCGTCTTCAAAATCGGAACACTGCCTCAACGCATTGCTGTAAATAAAACGGGAATACTTTTCGAGAAAATCTGACCAGCACCTTCCATCGCCCTCCAGTATCCCCCTCCTCAATTCTGCGAAGAGAACACCGCTATGTTTCTCCTCGAGAAACTGAAGTATTTCCAGACACTTATCTATTTCAGCGCTTCGATCATCCATCCTCTGTTGAAGTTATAACCGTCCCGGAGGGATTTGTCAAAGTCTCACCTGAAAAAGCCCGATTTTAACATCATTATTTTCAGGGCACGCACAAAAACTCTTGACAAATCCCCCAATATGAGTTAGAAGTTCTACGGAGCGGGAGAAAATGAAAATCCTCAACGTAAATTCCGATTTTGTTCCCCCAACTTCGAAGTATCTTTTTAAAGGGAGGTGATCGCCATGTATAAAGCAGGGGGTTTGTTGTTACTGTGTATGATCGCTGCCCTGTCGGGGCAGATGTTCCTCGACGTGACGGACTCCCTTTATCTCTGGAGTCCCTACGTGGCCGACGGTGTCTCCTGGATTGACTACAACGGAGACGGAAGGCTTGATCTCTATGTCACGGGAGGTGGAGCACACTTTCTCTATCGTAACGACGGGAACAATGTCTTCACAAATGTGGCAGGACCCGCAGGTGTCGCCGATCCTCATTTCAGAGGTCACGGCTGTAAATGGGCTGACTACGATAATGACGGCTACATCGATCTCTACGTCGTGAACTTTGACGGCCCCAATTGCCTCTTCAAAAACAATGGGGATGGAACTTTCACAAACGTCGCGGAAGCGGCAGGTGTGGCGGATGACCAGCTCGGTCACGATGCCGCATGGGTCGACTACGACAGGGATGGTTTCGTGGACCTGTTCACCACAAATTACCAGGGCCTTCCCAACATACTTTACAGAAATAACGGAGACGGCACATTCAGTGACGTGACTGATGAAGCTGGACTTATCGATTATACCTGGACGAGCGCAGCTCTATGGGGGGACTATAATAACGATGGGTATCCCGATCTCTACCTCGCCAACGCGCATTCC
>DRBW01000038.1 GCA_011042705.1 Caldifarciminota bacterium | reverse complement strand
GGCATCGGCCGATACAGGCCTTGTGGGTGCGGGAGCGAGATTCTGGCTTTATTTCATAACTTCTTCCGATTTTCTCCTTCAACAGATAGCGGAAATGCATCCCTTTTCCTACTATTGCTGGAAGTCGGGGGGTACTCCTCGATTTTCCGAAAGAAGCCTGAGGGAGTTGATAGGGAAAGACTCTCAGGACGAGCTGGGGGACTTCAGGTATTTCGCCTTTCTCGGAGAGATCGAGGAGGCAAAAAGAGCTGTGGCAGGAAGGCCTGAAGCCTATCTCTGCGCCATGGAATATTCCGACAGAGTTGCCCTCGATTATCTTGAAGTCTATTATGGCGTTAAATTGCTCCTCGAGCTCCTCAAGGAAGGAGATGAAATCCCCTGGGAGCTGGTTGACAGGCTTTTCCCCCGGATTTACAGTGGGGTCCTTTCCAGGATCGAATCGGAAAGGGGAATAGAAGCGGAGCTTCTGCTTTCCCTCATAAGGGAGGAAAGCCGCTTTAACCCCCGGGCGGTCTCACCGAAGGGCGCCATAGGCCTGACGCAGCTCATGCCCTTTACCGCCAGGAAGGTGCTCGGTAGAGATGTTGATGGGATGGAATTAATGGACCCTGAGCTCAACATGGAGATCGGGGCGAAGTACCTCTCGGATCTACTTCGAGAATTCAGAGATCCCGTTCTCGCACTGGCAGCATACAATGCAGGTCCCCACAGGGTGAGAAAATGGATTGAAGATCTGAAGATCGAAAATCCCGATCTTTTTGCGGAGTTCATACCCTTTCGTGAGACGAGAAAATACGTGAAGAGGGTATTGAGCAGTTATTATCTCTATCGGGGGCTTTTCGGTTCAGATTTCGCCCGTTAATACCCTGAATTCCACCCTTCTGTTGAGTTTTCTTCCCTCGGGAGTAGAGTTAGGAGCTACGGGCCTTAACATGCCGTAAGCCCTGACCGAAAGCCGGGATGGATCAACCCCGAGTTTTTCAATCAGATAGTCCCTCACAGCCTCGGCCCGCATCTTGGAGAGGAGGTCAAGATATTCTCCCCTTCCTTCCCTGGAACTGGCGTGTCCACAGATTTCCAGTTTGAGCTGGGGATACTTCTTCAGCAGCTCGGCTATCTGTCGGAGGTGACGACTGTATTCCGGACTTATATCGTAGCTCTTCTCGTCGAAATAGATAACGGGAAGGGTGAGCTCAGAGGGCTTCAGGAGGGCGAAATCGAGTTTCAGAGTGCTGTCTGCCCCCACGGTTATATCCCTCTCAACGGGCAGGTATCCCTCAGATTCTGCCCTTATTCGGTGCTGTCCTGCGGGCACCCTCAGGAAATAGTCCCCCTCCAGGTTTGTGGCAGTGATGAAGCCCGGCAGATCGACCAGCATCACTCTGGCGGCGAGGGGCTTGCCCGTTTTCGATGAAGTTACTTTGCCCCTTACGTAGCCCTCTTTTTCTTCTGGAACCATTTTAAAATCGTGGGTTACAGTACTCCCCGCCACAACTTTCACGGTGAAGGTCGAGTCCCGATAGCCCTCCGCCGAGACCCTTATTTCGAGAGAGCCTGCGGGAAGGTCCTTTGCCCTGAAGTAGCCCTCTGGGGCGGAGATTATCCTCCTGCCGATGCTGACCACGCCCGGGATCAGGCTTCCGGTGGAGCTGTCTACTATATATCCCTCAACCGCACCCTTTCTGATGGGCTTTCTGGTCCTGGTACGGGCGGCAAAATTGAGGTCCTTCCTGAATCCAAGGAAGACCTCGAATTTCATGTTTCCCGAAGGAAAGATGTAAAGGCTCTCGGGTGGAGAACCGTTCACTGTCCTTTTTGTCATGTAGATTCCAACCCCGCCGAGTATGTTAAATCCACCGATGCTCAGGTCAGCCCCCAGGTTCAGGCGAAGTGGGGAGCCTCCGTAAAGTTTTTTGTCTACCTTGTAATGGATGTCCTCGAAAATAAACCAGTCGTAAGAGACCTCGAGAAACGGAGAGAGGTTTCCCATAGGATAGCGAATCCCGGCTGAGAGATGGGCGAGGTCTGTGGCAGCAGTTTTGCCCCTTTTGAAGAAGATGTTGTAAAATCCGAGATTGGCGCTTATGTCCGGTCCCTTTTTGCCCTTCATCGACCAGAGGAACTCGAGCCCCAGGTCCTGGGTTCCCGTGGAGAGCACGCGGATGGAGTCCTGAATACGCCTGTGCGAGAGATATAGGGATGGGTAAATTCCAAAGTAACCCGCTCGTCCTATCGATCTCGTGTATTTTAACCCCAGCTCTAAGTTGCCGGGAGCCTTTTCCCTCACGCCGTCGGCCCTGTCGTATTTCAGTGGAATGCCCAGACACAGGGACAGGTTGTCGGAAAAATCGTAAGAAAGGCCGTTTATGAGGTCGAGGGAGAGATAATTGCTCTCTCCATCCGGGTTTTCCCCTATGGTCAGGGCTGAGTAAAGGAGGTAAAGTGAGAGTTTTCCCTTCTCGCCGGGAAGGGCGTCAACGGTATTCCGCATCCCGGCTGCGGGATGAAAGGGAAGTGCCCTGACGATTCCCAGGGAAAACAGCAAAGCAAGAAAAAGTCTCATCCGCTCCTCCTATGGGTGGATTTTTAGGATATGTGCAAATCAAGACAATTGCAAGTGTTTACGAAATAATATATTGGTGCTCAATAACTTATCAGGCCGGAAGGGATTTGTGATGTGCCTTCCTGAAGTGCAAAGTTTGAATTTCATTTTTTCTCTGAAATTTTTGGGGCGGGGCGATTTTCCCGAAAATCGCCCCGCCCCACGAAAAACAGAGTTTTTGACCTGTTATCTTGAGGTTCCGACCTTAGCGGGTATCTTCCTGCCCTCGGGACAGCCTATGGGTTCAGGTCCGCCCGCAAAGAGATAGTTGGCGAGATACTGGAGGTCGGCCATCGTAACGTCGCAGTCTCCGTTGCAGTCGCCGGCGTAGTAGGGCACCGGCTGAGGACCGCCGGCAAACAGGTAAACTGAGAGATAGACGAGGTCCGTCGAGTTGACCTCTCCGTCGTTGTTGGCATCGCCGGGAAGATAGCTTATGCCGCCCACCGTGAGCGTCACAGGTATCTCGATTATGTGCTGGTCAGGGTCGTTGCTGGTGATAAGTATAGTCCCGGTGTGAGTTCCAGGCTCCAGCTCCGTTGCGTTAAAGCTAACGGCGATCTCCTCCGTATTTCCGGGCTCCAGCATGCCTGAGGTAGGATTTTCGGAGAGCCAGTCAGGAGGTGCGGAGATATGGATGGCCAGCTCGTCGTGTATGTAAGCTGCGTTATATACGACCTGCAGCCCGTCGGAAGCGTCAGCGTTCTCGATCCCGATGGTGGCGCTTTCCAGATCGCCGTCCATCGTCTGATACTGAAATGTCATCTCGCCGTCGGGATAGAGAATCACCTCAAAGGTATAGGAGCCCTCGTTGTAAAAGTGAGGCACCTGATACCATTCCACAATAAACCTGCCGTTGGCCTCGTCATTATAGTAATAAACTTCGCCGCTCGCTGAAGGATTGAGGTCGTCCCAGAAAACGGCTATGAGGTCGTTGGGATCATCGGGATCGGGAATGGGATCGTTTGAATAATCGCTGCCATCTGCCCCAAAGGTGAGGTAACCGTTAGAAGCTATCTTCACGCTGTTTTTCGCATTCCCATAGAAACTGAAAGAAAACGGTAACGACACAGTAAGGGAATCGTCGTCTCCGAAGTTGAGAGGCGTGCCCGACGATGTGATATCAACCCATTCGTAAGTCGGGCCTCCCGGTTCATCGGAATCAATCCACACGTGTCCGAAGGCATCAGGTCCGCCCTGTCCCTTTAAGGGGGCAATTCCGGACCTGGGATCCCTTTCGCCCTTGGCGAGTTCGATGTGGGAATACACGGGCTTCGGCACCGGTTTAACTGTAGCCCTGAGGAAATCCTGAACGTCGTTTATGGAGAAGAAGAGGTTGCCATCGCCGTTGTTGGCGATGAGGAGGAGTGTATCAAGGGTGCCTCCTGCATCGAGGTTCACGTTAAAGGAGAGAGGAGTGACGCTTATATCGGGGGTTCCGCTTCCGCCGGAGAAGAAGTTCATTATGGCTTCGACGAGCTCAAGCCTGGTGCTGGGGCTTGCGCCGTCATCGAGACCTCCGAGCTCGAAGGAAAAGCCCACTGTTTTATAAGGTCCGGCGTCGTAGGCAACACCGCAGTTGTACGGAGGGCTTGAATTGGTGAAAATCGTGAGTGCAGTTCCGACGGGATCGATATGGTCTATCCAGGAATTTTCCCCTGAGTAGGAGAATGACATCCCCGTCGTGAAAGTCCCGTTCACTCCGAGTACGGTCGACAGATCGCCCGAGCCGTCTTCGACCGGATTTATGCCGAAAGTGGGACAGAAGTCGTGACCGCCTCCCTGCGGGTCGTAATACCACACATCTCCGCCCTCGAGATACACTCTTCCGCCCATGTTGAGATAATCCTCGATGGCCTGTGCCTCGGGCGATCCTTCCTGGATCATGTAGTTTGACGAAAAAATTCCGACGAACACCCAGACGGTCGAATACTGGTATATCGAGTCAGCATAGCTCGCATCGGTCTTGTAATTACCAGCGTATCCGAGGGACATCAGCAGAGAGTCCACTACAGGACCGCTCGAGTGATTGGGATCGAAATCCCAGACGAGGTAGTCGGTTCCTATGAGCCTTGCCATGAAGCCCGATCTGAGGGTGTCGTTCATCGAATTTTCGTCGCCGGCGAGGGACGTGTAAATCATGGTGTGGTAGATCCCGGCGTCGGGAGTGAAGGGATCGAAATCGACCTCGGCCATGGTCAGAGGCTCGAGGTCGGTAACGGTGCGGGTGCTCTGGTAAACGAGGTTCAGATCTTCATCCCGTATCTCAAAAGTTACGTCGAAGGTCTCTGTATTTTGCCCGAAGTTTCTGAACCGGGCCATGGGGGTCAGAGCCTGCCCGGCGGCCACTGTGCCTCTTGGAGCGAGGATCATGACAGCCGCCACATCGTGGTCTATATTGGCGCTCGGCGTGTATATCAGAGCTCTATAGGCGTTGAGCCTGCCCCAACCGTAATCGTTATTGGGGTAGGACCCTCCCTGTGAGGGATGATCGGCGTAATCGAGGAGGGTGTTATAAATCGTCTCGTAGTCAAGATAGGGATTTTTCTCGAACATCAGGGCTACAGTAGCGGCCACATGGGGCGTTGCCATGGATGTGCCGTCCCAGG
>DRBW01000239.1 GCA_011042705.1 Caldifarciminota bacterium | reverse complement strand
GATTCCACTATGGCCTGATTTACCTTTAACTCAAAATCTCCGTGTTTCCTCATCCAGTTGTAAAAGGCCTGTCTTGATATGCCAGCGATTTTACAGGCCATTTTTATGGTGGCTCCTGCCTTGAGGAGGGTGGTTATTTGTAAAACCTTATCCTCCGTATACTTGGTCATTTGAATCATCTCCTTCGGTTTTTAATAATATAGCCTGTCTATAGGCGAAAACCTCAATGCACTTTCCTTTAAATCTCTTCCTGCCATGTTTACATATATCATGCAGGTGGAGACATCAGAATGTCCTAAAAGCCTCTGAAGGGTGAACACATCTCCGCCGTTTTTAATGAAGAGAGTCGCAAAGGTGTGGCGGAGGGTGTGAGGACTGACGCGTTTCGTGATGCCTGCCTTTTTCGCAGCTTTGCTGACTATTCTTTCAATGTGCCTGTCTTTCATCGGCAGGCCGTCCTGCGTAATAAAGAGGGGTTCGTCAACCGTTAAAATGCCTCCCCTCACAGAGAGCCACTTCTTGAGGGCCTCCAGAACACGTCTGCCGAAGAAGACTATTCTTTCCTTTTCGCCTTTCCCCCTTGCTTTGATTTCGTGTCTGCTGAGGTTTATGTCCCTGAGTTTTAATTCTCTGAGCTCCCTCAATCTGATGCCGGTTTCGAGAAACAGCAGAACGATGGCCCTGTTCCTGACCTGATACCAGGAGCTGCCTTTTAACGCTTTGATTAGTTTATCAACCTCCTCATCGCTGAGACAATTGGGGAAAACTTTCGGGAGTTTGGGAGGCTTGACGCCCTGAATGGGATTCACGAAGATAATCTCCTCTTCTGCAAGATAATTGAAGAAGGCTCTAAGGCCCCTGTATCTGTTAGCAAGTGTGGTTTTCTTAAATCCCTTCTCCTTCAGCAGCAGAAGGTAATTCTGGATTGTCTCTTTGGTGATGTTTTCAAGAGGTTCCTCCACATATTTTCTGAATTCATTGAGGACATATTCATACCATTTGATGGTTCTAAGCGATAGCCCCTTAACCCGGCATGAGGTCAGGAAGCTTTTCATGGCCTCTTCAAACAGACCAATTCCTGTCTTAGAGGTCGTGAGACTCATGGGGAAAACCTCCTTTTTGAGGGTTGAGACCAACAATTACCGGGAGGGGCTAAGTAATTGAGGAAGAAAGTCTTAAACTCAAAAAGCGCGCCCGGAGGGACTCGAACCCCCAGCCTACGGATTCGTAGTCCGCCGCTCTATCCAATTGAGCTACGGGCGCGCGAGCTTAATTATTATCGATGGGTTAAAGGATTTTGTCAACCTTTTCAGGGTATATCCATTGTGAACCTGAGTCTCAGCATCCCGTTGTTTCGGTATACCGGATGGACCGCCATTTTGGGGAAGGAAGCAATTCGGCTTAATTTAGATTCTTGACCACGTCGGCGATCGGGGTCAGGCCCTTTATGTCCCTTATTTTCGCGAGGACCCTAGTCCCGGGTTCAAGCCTCTTGGTCACGACGACCGTGATGTTGCCATCGGTTCTTCCCCTGGACAGATTTTTGTCTTTTCTTGAGGGGCCTTCTATCAGCAGTTCGTAGGTCCTGCCGAGCATTCTCTGTCGCCTCTGCCAGACCGTTTTATTCACGCTTTCGATGAGTCTTCGGAGCCTTTTTCCCTTCTCGCGAGGAGACAGCGTTTCTTTCATGTAGAAGGCAGCAGTGCGTGGCCTTTTTGTGAAGATGAAGGTATAGGCGTGATCGAAGCCAGCTTTTTCGACAACATCGAGGGTTTCGAGAAAATCTTCCTCTTCCTCGCCGGGAAAACCCACCATTATGTCGGTGGTTACGGATGCATCGGGGTCGAGCCCTCTGATCGTCCCGACGAGGTCGAGGTATTCCTCCTTGGTGTAACCCCTTCTCATAAGACGGAGTACTTTCGTGGAGCCGGCCTGGAGAGGGAGGTGGAACCAGTGAGTTATTCTCTTCGAATTCATTATGGTCTTTATCGTTTTGTAAGACATATCTCTGGGATGGGATGTCGTGAAACGGAGCCTGTAAAGCGAAGTATTTTTGTCGATCATTTCGAGAAGCTCGGCGAAATCCGTTCCGCCGTAGAAATAGGAATTGACGTTCTGTCCCAGCAAGGTGACCTCTATGATCCCCCTGGATTCGAGATTCTTGATTTCGGAAAGGATCATTTCCGGCGGACGGCTCATTTCCCTTCCTCTGACATAGGGGACTATGCAATAGCTGCAGAAATTATCACAGCCCCGCATTATCGTGACGAATTCTGAAAAGCTGCTCAGCCTCGGAGATCTCTTGAGGGAGACTTCGGTGAGATCGATCAGCCCGCGGTCCTCGGTCAGAACAGCCTTTTCGCCTTTTTTCAACAGCTCTTTTATGGTGCCCGGCAGAAGTGTGTAACTTCTTGTTCCAATAACGAGATCGGCGACATCCAGGAGCTTCTCCTTATCCTGTTGAGCCAGACATCCGAGGATAACGACCTTTTTCCCCCTCCTTTTCCAGAATCTGGCGTACTCGTGGCCCCTTTCTTCGGCCTTCTGCCTGACCGTACAGGTGTTCACCAGTATGACATCGGCTTCTTCGGGAGAAGGCGATTCTTTCAAGCCTTCTTTCAGAAGGAGCTCGGATATCAACTCCGAGTCGTACACGTTCATCTGACAGCCGAATGTGCGGACGAAGAATTTCATGATCAGGCCTTCTATATACTGAAAATTCAAGATGTAGTCAAGCGAAAAAGCGCTCGCTGTTGCTAAAACTTACATAAAGAGTTATATTAATTACAAAATAGGAGCTTTTATTATCACACGTCCCACAGCAAGGATCTTACTCATGGCAAGAGATGCAGATATAGTAAAAAGGGCATTTGATGTAATCTTTTCTTACACGGTGTTGATTCTGGGGTTTCCCATTTTTCTCATTCTGGGGCTCATAGTGAAATTGTCCTCGAAAGGTCCCGTGTTGTTCAAACAGATAAGGGTAGGAGAAAAGAAACGGCCCTTCGTCTTTTATAAGTTCAGGACGATGTACACCAACAACAACCACGATCTTCACAAGGAATACGTTAAGGAGCTGATCACTAACAACAAAAAAGCCGGAAAGGCCTATAAAATCGAAAAGGACCCGAGGGTAACGCCCATAGGGAGGTTTTTGAGGAGGACCAGCCTCGATGAGCTTCCCCAATTTTTCAACGTTCTTAAAGGCGATATGAGCGTCGTCGGCCCGCGTCCCCCCATTCCCTACGAGCTCAAGTATTACAAGGACTGGCATTTCAAAAGGCTGGAGGCCAAACCAGGTATTACGGGCCTGTGGCAGGTCTCAGGGCGAACCCTTTTGCCCTTTGACGAGATGGTGCGCTTAGATATCGAATACACCAGGAGGAGGTCTTTTGCCCTGGACCTTTACATCCTCATAAAGACCATTCCCACCATGATAGCGGGCAAGGGGGCTTACTAAACAAGGAGGAATCGGTGGCAGGTACGTTTATACTCATAAGAGGGAACAGGTATGAGATAGAGGAAGGAAAGCCGGTTACGATTATCAAACCCGAATTTAACATAATCATAAAGGACACGGTGATCGGAGAGGGAACGCTGATATGGAGCAATGTGAACATATACGGCGCTCACATCGGCAAGAACGTCAAGATAGGCGCTTTTGTGGAAATAAGGAAGGGCGTGAAGATAGGAAATAACGTAAAGATAGAGCCTTACGCTTTTCTCCCTGAGGGAGTTACGGTGGAGGATTGCGTTTTCATAGGACCAGCGGTTATATTTACCAACGATGTCCTCCCCCGTGCCTGTGATGACAGGGGGGAGCAGATCGTTGAGTACGAAATAACCCCGACCCTCGTCAAGAAAGGAGCTTCGATCGGAGCTGCAAGCGCGATTCGCTGTGGCATCACGATAGGAGAGGGAGCTCTCATAGGTATGGGGTCTGTGGTGGTTGACGATGTACCCGCGGGAGCAGTAGTATACGGGCAGAAAGCTACTGTTCGGAAGTACCTAAAATAAGGAGGAGATATGGTTCCCGATGTGCTTGTGGCGTATAGTGTTTTGAAAAATTATCTCGAAGGAGGTAAGGACGAGGTTGGGGTTATCGACGCCATAAAAGAGGGCTCTGTCAAGGGATGGGTTTCATCGGAAACCAAATACAGGCTCCTTGTCGAGAAAGGGAAAGAAGTTGAAAAGATTCTGAGGCATTTTCAGGAAATCCCGTTGAGGGCAAGCATTAACAAAGAGCTCCTGTCCAGGGAAGATTTCAACCTCGGGGCGCTCGAAGCCATCTCGGCAGATCAGTTCGGACTCAGCGCAGTCGTCACCAGGGAGAAAAGTTCCGCGGGGAATGTTCCCTGCCTGACCCCTGAAGAGTTTCTGGAGGAGCTCAGAAGCGGGGAGATAACGAGAAGGGAAAGAATTCCCTTCATGGACCTTAAAGCCCAGCTTCATTCGATTTACGGTGAACTGGATACCATGTTCACCGATATCATCACCCACAATGCCTTTGTGGCCGGTGACTACGTGAGGAAATTCGAAGAGGAGTTCGCCCAGTACCTGGGCGTTAAACATGTGGTGGCCGCATCGAGCGGCACCACAGCTCTCTTCATGGCCCTTCTCGCCCTGGGGATCGGGGAGGGCGATGAGGTCATCACGGTGCCCTTCACTTTCGTGGCAACTCTCGAAGCTATAGTCTACACGGGAGCTACCCCCGTTTTCGTCGATATCGATCCCACCACCTATAACATGGATCCGACGAAGCTCAGGAAGGTGATAACCAACAGGACCAGGGCGATAGTCCCCGTGCACCTTTATGGACAGCCTGCCGATATGAACCCGATTCTGGAGCTGGCGGAGAAATACAACCTGAAGGTGATAGAAGATGCCTGCCAGGCTCACGGCGCCCTTTACAGGGGGAAGAGGGCGGGAGCCATCGGAGATGCGGCAGCCTTCAGCTTTTACCCCGGCAAGAATCTGGGGGCATGGGGCGAGGCGGGAGCCGTTTCAACCAACGACGATCAATTAGCTGAGAAATTGAGGAAATTGCGCGACCACGGCGCCGAAAAGAAATACTTTCACCTGACCAGAGGGCTCAATTTGAGAACTATAAACTTTCAGGGAGCGGTTCTCTCCGTCAAGCTCAAGCATCTCGATTCCTGGAACGACAGGCGTCGCGAGATCGCTTTTCTGTATAATGAACTTCTCGAGGATGTCAGGGAGGTTGTT
>DRBW01000248.1 GCA_011042705.1 Caldifarciminota bacterium | reverse complement strand
ACCGAAGAGGTCCTGGATTTTATGAAGGAAAATTATCCCGTTGACACGACGAAGATAGGCATCCTCGGCATATCGATGGGGGGATACGGAGCACTCAAGTTGACCGTGACGCACCCCGACATATTCAGGGCAGGTGCATCTCATTCCGGCCCTATCGCTTTCCCGGTCTTTCTGGAGCCCGATCCCCTGACCGGGATCAACGTGCTGGGCGCCATGTTGCTGGAGAATCCAGTCTATGACAGTGCCGGAAACGTCCTGGGATACAGAATTCCCTATCCGCCCCTTCTGGATCAGGAGCACCCGCTGACCACCATGATGTTCGCCATGGCCGGCGCCTTCTCTCCGGTGGTTAAACCGAGGGAGGAATACGATACGCTCAACTACGAATTCCCCATGGCTCAATTGCCCGACGGTCAGTGGCTCGGCGTCATTCTTCCCATCGATACCACAGCGATCCCGGGAGATACCGTGGGATTAAGGCAGGACGTGTGGGAGCAATGGCTCGCCAACGATGTCTTTACGTTAATGGGGCAGAATTACACCCTTCTGGACTCGTTGAACACCGGCCTTTACATCGATTGCGGCGATGAGGACGAGCTTTTCCTCCAGTATCACGCCATGGCTGTCCACGATCTCCTCTCAAATCTGGGCATCGAACATTATTACGAGGTATTCGGGCAGGGGCCCCTCTATCCTCCCGATAGGTTCCCGGCGAGGCACGGGACCCATCTCTATCTGAGGTTGAGGGAGTCCCTGAAATATATATCGGACCACTTATGAGGGAAATACTGATAATCGTCGACATGCAGAGGGGCTTTTTGGAGCCCGGCCATCCCCTTTACTGCGGGGATGAGGTCAGGGAGAGGGTTATTCCTAAGGTGGTCGATCTCGCCGAGAGGAAGCTGAAGGAGGGAGCTCAGTTGATCTTCACCCAGGATTCCCATGAGCCCGACGATCCCGAGTTCAAGATGTGGCCTCCCCACTGTGTCCGCGGAACGGAGGAGGAAGAGATAATACCCGAACTCTCGAAGTTCCCGGGAATAAGGGTCAAGAAGAGGAGGTACAGCGCCTTCTATGGGACGGATCTCGACAGAATTCTTGAGGAGCTCGCCCCGGACCTGGTGACCGTAGCGGGGGTCTGCACCGATATCTGTGTGCTTTATACCGTTGCAGATCTGCGCAACAGGGATTATCAGGTTCAGGTCTATGCCGATTGCGTCGATTCCTTCGACAGGGAGGCACACGAATTCATGCTGAAACACATGGAGAAGGTTCTCGGCGTCAGGGTGCTGCGATGAAACTCATCCCCGGCCTCAGGGCCGGACACTGGACCGATCCTGAGAGAAAGAGGGGTCTGACCGTTTTCCTTTTCGATAAGGGAGCAAGGTGTGTGCGCCTGGTTCTTGGAGGCGCGCCGGCCACAAGGGAGACCGATCTCCTCGAGGAAGGAATGCTCGTGGGGAAGATCGATGCTCTCCTATTCACGGGAGGCAGTGCCTTCGGGCTCGGGGCTGCACAGGGAGTCATGGAATACCTGGAGAAGGAAGGAAGAGGTTTCGAGACGGGCGTCAGGAAGGTTCCGATAGTTCCCGCCGCCGCCATCTTCGATCTCGGGGTGGGGGAGCCCGGCCTCAGCCCCGGTCCAGGAGAGGCTTACGTTGCCTGCCAGAATGCCTCAGATACAATTGAAGTGGGCCGAAAAGGTGTCGGGGCAGGTGCCACTGTGGGCAAGGTGCTCGGCATGAAATACTGCTCTCCAGGAGGATTCGGCGCGGCCGAAAGTTCCCTTGATGAACACAGAGCTCAGGTCTTTGTGGCCGTGAACGCCCTCGGCAACGTGGTCGATCCCTCGACGGGGAGGATATTAAAGGGAGTTGTGAACCCGGAAGGGAGGGGCTATCTGGACGCAGAGGCTCTGGCCGAAGGCGGGCGGATTAAGGGATCTTTTCCCGGGAACAACACCACTCTTGTCCTTTTCGTGACCGATGTACCCCTTTCTAAAGGAGGGCTGAAGAGGGTTGCCATCGCGATTCACGACGGAATTGCGCGATGTATAAGGCCTTCTCACACTCCATTTGACGGCGACGTCGTGTTTTCCTGCAGCCTTAGCGAGGATGAGTCCAGAGATGATTATACGGTCATGAGATTGGCGATCGTAGCATCGAGGTTGACGGTCGAAGCCGTTCTTAAAGCGGTGAAATAGATGATAGCCTGGGCGATAACAGGCGGCGAGTACCTTTTGAGGGAAAGCGTATCGATAATAGAAACCCTGGGGCCCGATAAGATCGAGATCTTCCTCTCCAGGGCGGCCGAAGAGGTTCTCAGGGCAAACAGGCTCGCCGATTTCCTCGAGAGGTACAGGGTGTTCAGGGACTCTTGTCCCTCGTCGCCGGAGATCAAATTTCTCTACAAGGGCAGATACGGTCTTCTCGTCGTGGCTCCGGCCACATCCAACACGGTGGCGAAATTCGTCCACGGAATATCCGATACCCTCGTTACAAACCTGTTCGCTCAGGCAGGAAAGGTGAAGCTTCCGATAATCGTCCTGCCCACGGATTTTCAGGAGGTCGTAGAGTACGAGACCCCTGGCGGGAAAAAATTGAGGTTTTACCCGCGCCCGATAGATCTCGAGAACGTGAGGAGACTGGGAGAGTTCGAAGGGGTGAAGGTTGTGACTTCGCCAGAAGAGCTAAAAGCGAAAATTTTGAATTTCCAAACTTTCAAAAGTTCAGAAGATTAAAAGCTTGAAAGTTTAAACGGACGAAATTCTCAAATTTTAAACTTCCAAAATTCCATTAAAGAAGTTGAATTTAAGTTGGGCGGGGGATATAATTGCGCTGTGAAGCCTTACAAGAGATCGGAGAGGGTCAGGGAAGAGATAAGGCGGATTATCGCCGAGACTATAGCCTTTGAGGCGAAAGATCCACGCCTGCGGAGGATCACCATCCTCAGGGTGGAGATGTCGGAGGACCTCCGCTATGCCCGGATATATTACACTTCTTACGAGGACATAGAGGGCCTTCCGGGCATGCTGCAGAAGGCAAAAGGCTTCTTGAGGACATCCCTCGCGAAGAAGTTGAGGATGAAGTTCACGCCAGATCTGAGTTTTCATGAGGTTAAAAACATGGATGTGGGCATAGATGGATGGATTCCTGAACCTGAATAAGCCAAAGGGCATAACCTCTTTCACGGCTGTGGAGGAGGTGAGGAGAAGGCTCAAGGAGAAAAAAGCCGGACATGCCGGTAACCTCGACCCTAACGCTACGGGGGTTCTTGTGATCGGCCTGGGCAAAGCCACCCGTTTTCTTCCCTACATCACCGATGTTGAGAAGGAATACATTGCGACGATAAAGCTCGGTGTCCTCACTGACACTCTCGACGCATCGGGGGAGGTGATGGACAAGAAGGAGGTACCGCCTGTAGACAGAGCCCAACTTGAGGAGGTCCTTCGCCACTTTATCGGAGAGATCGAGCAGACCCCGCCGGCCTATTCGGCGGTAAAAATCGAGGGCAAGAGGCTCTACGAGCTGGCGCGGGAAGGCGTGCTGGTCAACCCCAAGCCGAAGAAGGTGACAATCTACGAGATAGAGCTTCTCAACCTGGGCGAGGACGAGTTCCGGATCAGGGCAGTGGTTTCAAAGGGCACCTATATAAGGTCTCTCGCCCGCGACATAGCTGCCAGGCTGGGGACCTATGGCATCGTAAAGGACCTGGTGAGGACGAGAATAGGACACTTCACCCTGGAGGAAGCCGTCGATCTCGACGATCCTGGCCTCGAGAAAAAGGTCATTCCTCCCGATAAAGGGTTGCTCCACATGGGGGAGGTCGTTCTCAAGGAGAAGGCGGCGTGGTATTTCAGAAACGGGAACCGCGTGGGCGTTTCGGGGATTCTGTCACGGTCTAAGAACGTTCGTTCATTCGAGTACGTCCGTGTTTACGACGAGAGCGGAGATTTCATCGGCGTCGGTTTCATGAAGTGGGACGGTCTCTACCCCAAGAGAGTAATCCCCGCTTAAATGAGAGTCATAGGTCTGAAAGATCTTCCGCTTGACATAGCTGCCAGTTCCGTTACCGTCGGCAGCTTTGACGGGTTCCACAGGGGACACCTCTCTATAATCAGGGAGCTCTCCGTTATCTCCCGCTGTGTTGTGACGCCCACTGTACTCGTGACCTTCAGGATCCCTCCTCGCATAGTTCTCTCGGGAGACGAGAATTCGTTGTTGATGACCGCCGAGGAGAAGATCGAGGTGGCGGAGAAGGCCGGGCTCGACTATCTGTTGCTTCTGGATTTCACCGAGGAGCTCAGGGAAATGGGCGCCAGGGAGTTCCTCGAAAGGATCCTCCTGGAGGGGCTCAAGGCAAAGAGAATCGTCCTCGGATTCAATCATCACTTCGGAAGAAACAGAGAAGGTGACATACATTTTCTGGCCAATCACGTGGAGGAGATGGGCTTTGGGCTTACCGTCGTCCCGCCCGAGAAAATAGGAGATATGGTGGTTAACTCCTCGAGAATCAGGAAGTTCCTCTGGGATGGAGAAGTGGAGAGGGCCTCGGAATGTCTTGGACGACCCTATTCGCTCTCCGGGAAGGTGGTGAAGGGATTGGGTCTCGGCGAAAAAATAGGGTTCAGGACCGCGAATCTCGAGCCCGACAGGCTCAAGCTCGTGCCCCGCGACGGGGTCTATGCCGTTTCAATAGGGCTTGGATCATCGAGCTATGGGGGCGTCATGAATATAGGCAGGAGGCCCACCGTTGACGGACACTCGAGGATGCTGGAGGTTCACATTTTCGGCTATGAAGGCCGGCTCTACGGGAAGCGGATTAAGGTTGAATTTATCAAGAGGCTCAGGGGTGAGAGGAAGTTCGGTGACCTCAACGCCCTCAGGGAGCAGATAGAAAGAGACATAGAAACCGCCAGAAATGTCCTGGCGTCAAAGGGTTTCCCAGGCTGACCTTAGCCTTTTTGCCCTCTCGATATTCACGGGATTTCCCGCTTTTCCCTCGACTTTTATGTAACTTCCCACGATGAACCCATCGGCCTCTCTGTACCTGGCGATATTATCGGGCGTGATGCCGCTGCCCACGAGGACGGGAGAATCCCCGGAGATGTCTTTAATGAGGGTCAGGAGGCCGGGATCGGTTTCTTCTCCCGTGGCTTCACCGGTGACTATGAGGGCGTCTGCTCCTCCCCTTGAGAGGGCGTTTTTTGCCTCTTCTCGCGGAGACAGGCCCAGAGAAATGGCGTGTTT
>DRBW01000121.1 GCA_011042705.1 Caldifarciminota bacterium | reverse complement strand
TGCGAGCGAAAACATAAATGGGGTAGTCGTTTCCCCAGTAGCCCTTTTCCCATCTGTAGTATCCCTTGCCGGCGTTGACCCAGAAACTCCCCCTCACGGGTTTTGAGCAATCTGACCAGAGGTCCACATAATAGTTCCAGTAACGATATCTCGATGTGTCTTCACATTCGTGTTCTCTCGCCACCTCGAAGGTGATTCCCCCAATACCCACCATATTGGCGAAGATGGTGATCGAAGCCGATTGAGCCGGATAGGGCTCGTCGCTCTCCTTGGAAGTCCAGCCGGCCAGCCACAGAGAAAGGTAGGAAAAGAGACCGCTCTCGGGATAAACCCTAGGGCCCATAACGAAGGCCGCGGATTTCGTACCCTTCCAGGGAAGGTATCCGAGCTCCGAGACGTCAAAGGAGTCCCCGACCACTTCGATGGAAGCTGACAGATAGAAATTTCTCGGTTTCCACTCAAAGGACGTCTTCAGAGCACCTCTGTCCCTGTAATCACCGCCAAAATAGGAAAAAAACATCTGGGCCAGCTGGAGAAGATACTGCGTCTCGCTTCCTCTCAGGACAAGATCGGAACTGAGAAGACGATAATATCGATGACTTTCGGACGTGTAATATAAGCTGTTATAAGCCGACCTCAAAAACGGGGAAGGCCGCATCCTCGATCTATCCTCGAGGCGAAAATGATTTCCCCAGAATTCTTCCTTGGCCTCATAGAGAAAGCCCAGGGTCGAGTTCCTGAGGAAACTCCTTTTGAGACGGAAAACGGTGAAAAGGGATGTGGGCTCCATGCCATATAGCCAGTACGTCCTCCTGGTATTCGCCACAAGAAATCCGCTTTCCCAGCTGCCGGATTTAAAGGTGAATTTAGAACCAAACCTTATGGGCACCTCGGTGCCATCGGGAAGTTTCTTGCCGATTCTCCTCGAATAGAACAGCATGAGGGGCCGTCCGCCCCTGCCGCCGGCAGCCACTTTGAATATATCAGCACCCTCGGTGAAAAAGGGCCTCTTCTCGGGAAAATAAAGCTCGTACTTCGAGATGTTGAGCCTGTATGGATCGGCCTCGACCTGGGCAAAATCGGGGTGCCAGGTGAACTGAAAGCGGGAGGAGGGGCTGAGGCTCCACGAGAGATCGACTCCCAGTCTGGGCCTGTCCTCTTCGCTTCTGGCGAGGTCCGTCTGTGCGAGAAAAACCGGATATATCTCGAGGTACCTTCCCCGCACTTTCGGCCTTATGCCCACAAGTTTGCCGAAACGGGAGACCCTGAATCCCTCGTTCCTCGACATGGGAGCCCAGTATGCATCCTCTCCTCCCTTTACGGGAGAATACCTCCGGAAGTTTATTCCCCATTCATCCAGTCCATCTTTATATCTCAGAGCTCTGAAGGGTATTTTTATCTCGACCGTGTAAGCGGAATCTTCCCTGTATACCGAGGAGTACCAGACGAGATCGTAGGAAAAGTCCTGGCTGCTTCCATCGCCGGAAATTATGGCGTCGGCTTCGACCCCTGCCGCACTCACGCCGAAGAGATAGGCGGTCCTCCTGTCGCCAAATGTATCCAGGTAAAGGTAAACCCTGTCCCCATCGAGCCAGTCCCTCGTGGTCACCCTTGCATCGGGGCTTCTCCCTTTTGTCGCACAGCGAAAAGCCACGTAAAGGTTCTCGTCGTCAAACATGACATATGCCCTCGTGGGCTCTGAGAGGGGCTCGCCTTCGCGGGGATACATGTCCACAAAGTTATCCACCCAGGAAGCCTCGGCCCATACTTCTTCGATCCTTCCATCTATATCAGGAGGCGTTATGGTATAAACGGCATCAAGGGCCTGGGAGCCATAGAGAAATATGAAAATAAGGAAGGGCAACATAACCTCTCCTCCTAATTAGAGAAAAACCCTCGGGGCGGCCGGATTCGAACCGGCGACCTCTTGGTCCCGAACCAAGCGCGCTAACCAAACTGCGCTACGCCCCGCAGGTTTTTATTCTCTTATAAAAAGAGGATAAAGTCAAGAACGAAAGATATCAAAGCCCCGGGTTCTCGGGAAACCCGTATTCCCCCACAAGGGGAACGAAAGCGCAATCGAACAGCTCCTCGATCTCCATTTTTTCATCGGAGACCTTCTTTCCCTTCACCAGGGTCTGGCCGTAGCGCCCGCCGACGGGGATAACTATTATCCCGCCGACCCTGAGCTGCTCCCTGAGCGGCTTCGGAATCGACGGGGCAGCCGCAGTAACGATAATCCTGTCGAAAGGGGCCTCCTCAGGCCAGCCCAGAGTTCCATCCCCTACCCTGAAATGGATGTTCCTGTATCCCAGGCTCTCGAGGAGCTCTCTCGCCCTCTCGGCGAGGAGGGGATCTCTCTCTATGGTGAAGACCTCCGATGCGATCTCTGCCAGAACAGCGGTCTGATATCCCGAGCCCGTCCCTATCTCGAGAACCTTCTCATCCCCCTTTAACTCAAGAGCCTCGGTCATAACAGCCACCATGTAGGGCTGCGAAATTGTCTGTCCCCTTCCGATGGAAAGGGGATAATCGTTGTAAGCCTCCTCTCTGTAAGGCGGGGGCACAAAAAGATGCCTCGGGACCTTGAGCATCGCCTCGATGACTCCTCGATCCCGGACCCCTCTGCCGACGATCTGGTATTCTACCATCCTTTTCCTGAGGTCCCGGTAATGGGGATCTTCATTCCAGCCCATGGAGCACCTCGTAATCAGTCAGATCCACCTTAAGGGGTGTAACAGAGACAAATGACCTGCCCACTGCCTCTAAATCGGTCCCCTCCTCCCACTTCCACATGGGTTCCCCACCGATCCTGAAGCGACGGGGCCCGACCCTCTCGACCGGATCCCTATAGCTTCTTGTACCGAGCTTCGTGAACTTAACGCCCCTGATGTCCCCCAACCTTCTGCTGGGGACGTTGACGTTAAAGAGGCGACCGCCGAGCTCATCCCGTAAAATTTTCTCCGAAAATAGCCTGGCGTAATGCAGAGCAGTCTCCCAATGTGGATTTTCGACGTCTTCGATGGATATCGACATAGCCCTGACGCCGTAAAGGGCACCTTCCCTGGCAGCGGCCACCGTTCCCGAATAGAACACATCCTCCCCAAGGTTGTAGCCGAGATTTATGCCGGAGACCACGAGGTCGGGTTTTCGCGGAAGCAACCCGAAGAGGGCTATGAGAGTACAATCAGCCGGAGTCCCTTTTACCGCATAGACCCTCTCCCCACGCTCGACGACCTCGATCTCACGGCCCAGAGTTATGGAGTGGCTCGAGCCGCTCATCTGGTCGCTGGGCGCAACGACGTACAGGATCCCGAGATCGGCGAGGCCCTCCATGAGGACTTTTATGCCCGGGGCCTCGACGCCGTCGTCGTTCGAAAGGAGGATAATCTTGCTCATCGCCACAGGTATTTTAACGTCAGCCGCACGAACCTTAAAGTGTCCCTGACCTTGTTTATATGGCTCTTTTCAGCCCCATAGATCGTCTTTATGGGAGCAAAACCTATGGAGTAGCCCCTTATAGCCGCCTTCAACACGTATTCCGACTCAAAATCGTAATTCGAGGAGGAAACGTCCACACTGCGAAGGACGTTTCTCTTTATGAACCTGTATCCGCTCTGTGTGTCTTCGAGCCTCTTTCCGGAAAGAAGCGAGAGGATGAAGGTCGTGAGCCTGTTAGTGAAGTACCTGTCGAAGGGCATTCCCGACATGTCCTTCCAGCGCGATCCTATAACCATGTCGTAACCTCTCCGTGCCATTTTCAAAATTCCCGGCAGATCCTCGACGTCGTGCTGTAGATCCCCATCCATCGTGACGACCCCGTCGTATCCTTCGGCGAGAGCCACCTCGAACCCCTTTCTGAGGGAAATCCCTTTGCCGAGGTTCCTCTCGTTCCTCAGAATCCGCACCCCCTTCGAGGAGGCGATATCTCCCGTGCCATCCGTAGATCCGTCGTCCACCACCAGAACGTCCCTTCGATCGACCTTCTTAAGAAGCCTATCGAGGAGTTCTCCGATCTGAGGCATCTCATTGAAGGCGGGAATGACTATCAGAATCTTCATGAAATTAGTGGTCGGGGCGAGTGGATTCGAACCACCGACCCCCAGCCCCCCATGCTGGTGCGCTAACCAAGCTGCGCTACGCCCCGACCGTTGTTTTTTATTATACCCCCGGAGCTCATTTTCGTCAACCTGTAGCGGCCAGAAGCATGGATTTTTGCAGGAAGTCCTGCAAAGTGCAATAGGAGCGGAAAAACTTCCGGTTCATAACCCCCTGAAATTCAAAATGTTAATTTCTGGCAATTAATTTGCTGTTAAATCGACTGAGAACTTTAAAAAGTAGGAGGTTAGAGAAATGAGGAAGAACGGCGATAGGGGCTTCACGCTGGTGGAGCTGGCAATAGTTCTCGTGATAGTGGGATTGCTCCTCGGAGCCGTCCTCAGAGGCTCCGAAATGATCAGAAACGCCAGAATCAAATCCATACAGAACGACCTCAGGGGATACTACGCTGCCATCTACACCTTCCTCGACAGGATGGGCAGACTGCCCGGCGACACCGACAGGGACGGAAGGATCGACGACACCGACCCCTTCAACGAGCTGGAAGCACAGAACATTGCTGTGAGAAAATCCAGCCCCTTCGGCGGCAATTACAACATATGGTGGAGGACAGGCATACCTGACACCCACGGCACCACATCGGCAAACTGCATCTATGTGGGGAACATACCCGTTCAGGTGGCAAGGACCATCGACGACCAGATCGACGATGGCCTCGCCGACAACTATCCTCAGAACGATTCTGGAAGAAGGTCCGGAAACTTCCGCTATAGCGGCACCTCCGGCAGGGTCACGATTTACTACATCATCGACTGAAGTCCCGCCTGATGGCTCCCCTCCCTTCTCCCTCCGGGGAGGGGAGCCATCTAAAAGGACCAGTGGCATGGCAAAGACAACTTTCTTTGAGATAGCAAGGCTGGGGGCAGAAGGCTTGCAATCTGCAACGCCGCCTTGTAAAACTCACCGGAATTACGGGAGGGGTAGGGGAAATGACACCGTAATTCTGGCAGGAAGTTTGCAATCGATAAAAGCACAAAATTAAAAGGAGGTACAGATCATGAAAAAAGGTAGGGACAAGGGCTTCACGCTGGTGGAGCTGGCAATAGTTCTCGTGATAGTGGGATTGCTCCTCGGAGCCGTCCTCAGAGGCTCTGAAATGATCAGAAACGCCAGAATCAAATCCATACAGAACG
>DRBW01000053.1 GCA_011042705.1 Caldifarciminota bacterium | reverse complement strand
ACCTGACTCTGGAGCCTCCACTTGAGCGAGAAAGTTTTGACCTGTCTCACATAGAAGACATTTCTATCCCACGTGTGGTCGTCAAGGAGATAAAGGTTACCGATATCTATGGTATCGCCGTCGGGCGTGACCACGAAGGTATCTACCTGGGAGCTCTGCCCCCAGCCCTGCCTTTTTGAGACAGGCCACCACTTCGGGCCGCCGCCGACCCTCGGATGCATGCTCGTCACGAAGGATTCCCACCAGTAATAGGGTACTTCCACATAACCGCCGTGGATCTCAGCTCCTATAGAGTCGAGGAGATGTGTCATCAGATTTCCGAGGGAATCGATGAAATAGTCTATATCGATCTCCACGAAACCGTCGAGATCTCTGTCATCGAAGTCATCGACGCCGTCGTTGTCGACGTCCTCGAAGTTGTAAAACCTGTTGTCCCTCTTATAGTAGCCAAATCTAAGGCTCCAGTAGGTTTTGGGCGATATGATGTGATCCATTCCTCCGGTGAGCTGGATGTGTTTGTCTGTTGTGATGTTCAGGTGGTCAAGCGCAAGCCGCCAGTTGGGATCATAATCCCTGGTCTTTGAATATCTCCAGAATCCGCTGGTGAAGAACTTTATCGAGGAGAAAGGCAGAGTTAACTTCCACTGGTAATTTTCCGTCCAGTTCCTCCAGTGAGGATCGTTAGAAACGGGGAATCTTCCGGCATCGTTGTTAAATTCACTGGATACAAAGAATTTGGCTCCCTTTCTCCATGAGGGGAGAAGAGGACCGCCCAGTGAAATCTCCGTGATCCTCTGTTTCTGTTTGTGCCTGCCGACGGGGTCGGAGAGGTCAAAGTTCTTGCCCTCAAGGGCGTCCAGATAGGGATCTCCGAGGTTGGCGTCGAAAAATGCGAAGAGCTTGTCGCCGAGCAACGAGAGGTCGGAAGTAGTCATTCTGGTGGTGAATTCATATTTGTCTCTTCCTTCTCTGGTCACGACGTTAATCGCTCCCGAAGCGACGGTTCCCTGATCGACATCGAATCCGCCCTTGAATGTGGAAGCCTCCTCCATCGCCACCAGAGGAATTCCCGCCATAGTGGCGTTGTTGTAAGGATCTCTCACTTCCACTCCGTCCACAACGTAGACGACCTCATCGGGCCTGCCCCCCCTTATGTGGAGACCGCCCCTGTTGATCACGCCAGCCTGCTGGGTGACCACATCGGCGACGGTATTGATAGGGAGGTTCTCGAGCTCTTCACCCTTTACGATCGTCACGCTGGCCGTGAGGTCCTTCTTGATCGTGGGCTCTTTAGCGGTGACCACGACCTCCTCAGTGACGATGGCGGTCTGTTTGAGGCTGAAGTTGATCTCTGTCGTGCGGTCGGCATCCACCACGACGTTTTTAACGACCATCGGCTGGTATCCGAGCATCGATGCCTTCAGCGTATATGTTCCCGGAGGCACATTCAGGATCACGTAGTAGCCGTCTACGTCAGAGGCTGTACCCATGTGGGTGCCTTCTATCACTATATTGGCACCCGGCAGGGGATCACCGGTCTGCGCGTCGATGACCCTGCCAGCGATTTTACCGGTGGTTCCAGCATAGATCATCCCCACCCCTGCCAGGATGGCGATGACAAGCCAGAGACCACCCCACCACTTGTTTCTCTTCATAATCAGCCTCCTCCCCTTTATTTTGTCAATTTAAACCTGAAGGGAATTACTACCCACACTTTTACTGGTTTGTCCCTCTGATATCCCGGCTTGAAGAGGAATTTTCTCGCCGCTTCCATGGCAGGAGCCTCGAAAACAGGGTTTGTACTCCTCAGGACCCTGACATCGGTCACATGGCCGGTCTCATCCACGAGGGCTTTTATGAACACCTGCCCTTCAATCCCGGCCTTTTTAGCCATTTCGGGATAGACGGGCTCATATCTCTTTATGATCTGAGGTTTCACCTCAACGGCATAGAACTCATACACCTCCTCTGTCTTAGGAGGAGGCGGAGCCTCGAGCTCGTTGAATTCAGTAGTGGGAGCTATTTCTACCTCCTCTTCCTCCTCGGCTGCTTCCTCGCCCTCCGTGGCTTCGACGGGAAGCTGGGGCTTAGGAGGAGGTGGAGGCTCTTCTATCTGCTCGAGCTCCTGAGGAGTTGGCTCCACTATGGTCTCGACTTCCCCTTTGGGCTTGTATGGTTTGACCTCGAGGGATTTAACTGTGAGGAATATGACGATGAAGATAATCAGCGAGATAGCCAGGGCTATCTGAAAATCCTTGGGATAATCCTGCTCGGGCTCATAGACTTTTCTTTCTTTCTTTTTCATAAAAATCACCTTCCCCTAAAAGGTTTCGGTAAAATATTAAGCACAATGTCCAGAATATGTCAAGCGCTTCTAAGTGCCTTTCTCGTATTCGGTAGCGAAGACTACGCGGAAGGCATGGGCCTCACGAAGAGCGTCGAGGACATCGTTCACAACGCCGTACTTGGCGTTTTTGTCGGCTTTGATCTGAGCTATCAGGGACGGGTTTTCCGCAAGTTTCATCTTGAAAAGCAGAGCCACCTGCTGGGGTGAGACCAGCTTATCATCGACGGAGATCTTTCCGTCTTTGTCTATATATATGTTGGCGACATCTCTGCTTTTGAGAATTCTCTCGGTTCTTTTTGCCTGGGGAAGCGTGACCTTCAGCCCGAGTTCCTTTCGGAAGACCGTCGTTAACATGAAGAAGATAATGAGCAGGAAAGCTATGTCAGAGGTGGAGGCAGTGGGGATTACAACCTTCATTTCCTTTTTCTGGCGTATCTTCATCGTCAGCTACCTCCCGGCTTTATGACGCCCAGAGCTACTCGCTTGGCTTCTTCTATCCCCTTTATGGTGTCGAAAGTCTTTATCATCAGTTCGTAAGGGGCATTCGCATGGGTTTTTATGAGTATGACGAGCTTGGGGTTTTCGGCGAGTCTCTTTTTCACGATGTCAGGAAGTTCTGCAAGTGTAGTGGGCTGGTCGCCCGCAAAAATCTGTCCCTGGTCGTTTATGGAGATCTTGAGGATGTTCCTGGATTTTACCTTGACCTCCTGGCCCTTCTCGGGCAAGACCAGCTTCAGGCCTTTGTCGCGGGCGAAGATCGTCGTCGTCATGAAGAATATTATGAGCAGGAAGGCTATGTCCGCCATCGAGGCCGTCGGTATCTCCACCTCGGTGGCAAGGCTTCTCTTTTTCTTGAGTATAGGCAATTTATGTCACCTCCTGGTTTTTATTCGACTTCGTGAAGGACGCCCTTTTCCAGGAGGTATTCCACGAGACTATTGGCTGCCTCTTCAGCCTTTCTATTATACCCGTTGATTGTGGAGGAGAAGGCGGAGTAAAAGACAGAAACTGGCGCTGCGATCAGGAGACCGGTGGCCGTTGTTATGAGAGCCTCCGATATGCCCTTAGCCACGAGGGTGGGCTCCACCTCACCGGCGAGAGCGATCGCCTGGAAGGCTTTGATCATTCCCGTAACCGTTCCGAGGAATCCCAGGATCGGTGCAACAGTCACGGCTGCTGAGAGGTAAACCATTCCTCTGTCGAGAAAAGCGAATTCCTGTGAGGCCTTGCGCGCCATGGCCTCTTCCACAACGGCACGGCCCCTTTCTACCTTCTCGAGCCCAGCGTAAAGGACCTTTGCAATGGGGCTCTTGTGTTTGGCGAGGTAGTCGAGGGCGTCGTCGATTCCACCTTCTTCTATCTTGCTCTTGACGATTTCCACCAGCTTTATGGGGTTAGTTCTCGCCTTGATATAGAGGCTGTAGATTCTCTCTATGATTATGGCGACCGCGAAGATTGCCACGATGAGGAGCAACCACATCATCGATCCGCCTCGATGGAAATAACTTACCAATCCGCCCATTTCTACAAACCTCCTTTCAGTTTTGTTTTCGATCTTTGAATTTTGGAACTCATTTTAAATTCAACGAACTTCTTTGTCAACTGAAAAAGGACAGGCTATCCTGCGAGCAACAGAGCCGTTAACCCGAGAACGGCTGTGTAGATGCCGAAGTAAGCCAATTTGCCCCTGAGCACCACGTTCTTCAGGAGGTAAAGGGCAAAGAGCCCGAAAGCGAAGGAGAGAATAAAGGGGAGGAGGTAACCCGAATTGGGAGTCCAGCCTTCCTTCAGTATATCGAGGAAAGAAGCCCCCAGTATGGCCGGTATCGAGAGGTAGAAAGAAAATCGGAAAGCCCTTTCCCGCCTCAAGCCGAGGAGAAGGGCCATGGTGATCGTGCTGCCGGAGCGGGATATCCCGGGCAGAATGGCCAGTGCCTGTGCGCACCCTATGAGAAGGGCATCCAGTAGGGTCACTTTATCCCGTCTCTCTCTGGCGAGGAGACTTGTGGAGAGTATCAGTCCATTCAGTATCAGAAATACGGAAGGTGCCTTTATGTCTTCAAACAAAACTTCGATGCGGTCGGCTCCCAGAACCCCTACGATGCCCGCCGGGATCGAACCGACGACGAGGGAGAGGAGGAGGTTTTCCCTGAGGGGCTGGTTTTTGAAGTCAAAAATTTCCAGGAGTTTCCTGTTGAAGTAGACGAATATGGCCAGCAGGGTTGCCAGATGCAGGGTTATCTCGAGAGAGATACCGGGTATGTGGATTCCGAGGAATTGCTGAGCGAGCACCAGGTGCCCTGAGCTTGAGACGGGGAGAAATTCCGTCAACCCCTGGATTATCCCCAGAATAAAGAGCTTCATCTTTTTATCTCCTCCCTCAGTGTTTTGAGGCACAGCTCGATCTCATGATGTAGTGCGTGAAGCTCCTCTTTTATCTCCATGAGGAGGGCTTCTGCAGCGTGGGGCATCAGGTCCTGGAGATTGGAGTCCCTCAATTTCTTGCGGGCTCCGTTTAAGGTGTACCCTTCTTTCTTTATAAGTGTTTTGATTATAAAGGCTATCTTGAGGTCTTCGGGCGTATAAAACCTCTTACCGCTTTTTCTTCTGGGGCGCAGGGCCTTCAGCTCATTTTCCCAGTAACGCAGTATATGGGGCCTTACTCCGAGCAGTTCTGCAGCCTCGGTTATGGTGTAGTAGAGTTTCATCTTTCGGATAAAATAAAGGTCAGAACTGTCTCAAGTCAACTTAACAGCTAAGAAAGGCGAGGATATAATCAGGTCTATAATACCATGGAGTGGTCGTTAAGAAACTCAGGGTTATCCCTGACGAGAAGGTTTTCTTATGGAAATATTGAGGAACGACGAGATATTTGAGAAATTCGGGCAGGTCTACATCACGACGGTTT